>JAZDGZ010000430.1:0-8700 GCA_043806375.1 Pseudomonadota bacterium
TGTGGCCCCTTCGATGTGAAAGTCCTTCGCCATATGGGTCAGTTCGTTAATTTTCATTTTCTTGAGTTCAACAAGATTCATAATGATATCTCCGTCTTCTTAATAGGATGCGAGAGACCGGAATCGAGGGAGAGCAAAAAAAGCCGCCCTCACCTTGTCTCTCTTGTGCCCCAAGTTTCGATTTTTCTGGGGAATCGATATTTGACTATCCGAAATAAAAGACCACGGATGACCCCGCCGGAAGGCAGAGAATCTGTCGCTCTGGACACTACCGGGCTTATCATTCCTCTACAAATCCTTAGAGAGGCTCTCGGACCAACTTACAACCCTTTAATGTGAGTTAAAGAAGATGGTGCAGCAGATTACCCGTGAAGTTAATGATGATATGGTGTTTATATCGAATCCTGTTAAAGGCAGGCATCTATCTGATTTTATATTTTTAATCACAACTCTCTGCGTGTCAAGCTTTTTGTCAAGGATTTATCGATTTTAGCATCATTAGGACCTCTTCCATGTCTCCCGGCAAGGGGGCGTGAAATTCGCAATACCTTTCAGATTCAGGATGTACAAAGCCCAAGGTCTCCGCATGGAGCATTTGTCTTGCTATTCTTACCTGAAGCCCGTTCTCTTGGGGATAACGTTTCTTCCACCAGTTCCGCTTATGCCCATACACGGAGTCTCCTACGACGGGATGGCCTACATACGATAGATGAACCCGGATCTGATGGGTTCTCCCTGTCTTGGGAGAGACATGGAGAAGGGTAAACTCCCTTCCCAACTCCTCGATTTTTTTCCAGAACGTCAGGGCCCATCTCCCGCCGTCGCGCCTCACCGACATCTCTTTCCTTTTCTTCGGGTGACGGGCAATGGGAAGCTCGATTTTCCCTTTCTCCCCTCGGATTAGGCCATGAACAATCGTCACATACCTCTTATTGACCCCACCCGCCTTGAACTGGTCGGCCAACAGATGGTGAGCTCTGTCATTCTTGGCCACGACCACAAGCCCCGAAGTGTCCTTGTCCAGCCGATGGACGATGCCCGGCCTCAGGATTCCCCCGATACCCGACAACCCCCGGCAATGATGGAGAAGTCCATGAACCAAAGTTCCCGTGGCATGACCGGGCGCTGGGTGCATGACCATTCCAGGGGGTTTGTTCACCACGATGAGCGATGCGTCTTCGTAAACAGGATCTAATGGAACCGGCTCAGGCTGCAAATGGTATGGAAGGGGAGGAGGGATTGAAACGGATACGAAATCACCGGACTTTACTCGGTAGCTCCTCTTTGGCGTATCATCGTTAACTTTTACAAAGCCGCTTCTAATGAGATCCTGAACCCTGGATCGCGTCAGATCCGTTATCCGAGAGGCCAGAAAGATGTCTATGCGGCGATCGCTCTCCTCCTCGGTAATCGAAAAGGAAAAGGTCCTGTTTTGTTCCTGCTCCACTTCATTTTAGCTCAGAGAGGTTCTACGCGAAAATCCTGTCCAGGTCTTCTTCTATTTGTTCTTCCTCCACATTCCTTGCCAGGGATATCTCTTTGACCAACAGGGTTCGCGCCGTGTCCAGCATCTTTCGCTCTCCAAAAGAGAGATCCTTTTCCACCTTCAACATCAACAGGTCTCGGTAGACTTCGGCTACTTCAAAAACAGACCCGGTCTTTATCTTATCCATGTATTCCCTGTACCGCCTGTTCCAGGTCTGGTTGTCAACGACCACATCCCTCTTCTCGAGAATCGAATAGAGCTTCGGAATCTCGTTCAGGCCGATAAGCTCCCTCAACCCCACATTGTCCACATTTTCTATCGGGATCATAATGATCATATTATTTTCGAGGATTCGCATCACATAAAAGTCTTGAGAGAAACCGGCGTTCTCCTGGGTCTCTATCTTTTCGATCACCCCAACCCCATGGGCGGGATAAACCGCCAAATCGCCTATCTTAAACATCGAAATCCAGCTCCTCTCATAAAACATCAATCATCATGCCCCGGTCTGTGAATCCACGCGGTCCCCCCGGCAGGGGAGGCCGCGTGGAAAGGATGACAAAAATTCAGTCTATCCTACCAATGCAGGAATAGCCCCAGCGCGGGCAAAATCGGAGCAATGACCAGGGAGACCACAGACATCAACTTGATCAAGATATTCATGGCAGGTCCCGAGGTATCCTTAAAGGGGTCGCCGACCGTATCACCGACGACGGCGGCCTTGTGGTTGTTAGACCCTTTGCCCCCTAAATTCCCGGCCTCGATGTATTTCTTGGCATTATCCCACGCGCCGCCCGCATTGGCCATGAAGAGGGCAAGAAACGCGCCCATGACCGTGGCGCCAAGCAGCATGCCTCCCAGGGTCTCCTTGCCCAGAAGGAAACCGACCGCCACAGGACTCAGTATGGCAATGAGACCCGGAGCGACCATTTTCTTGAGGGCTGCTGTGGTTGCAATGGAGACGCAGGTGGCCGGGTCCGCCTTGGCCCCCTCTTTCCCTTCCAAGAGACCGGGGATTTCCCTGAACTGTCGCCGGATTTCCTCGACGATACTGAAGGCGGCCTCGCCCACGGATGTCATAGTCATGGCCGCGGCAAGCATCGGAATAATACCGCCGATAAAGACGCCGATGACGACCATGGGATTCGTGATGTCTACGATCGACAATCCGGCGGCCTGCGTGTAAGCGACGAACAGGGCCAGGGCGGTAAGAGCCGCGGAACCAATGGCAAATCCCTTCCCTATGGCAGCCGTCGTATTGCCAAGGGTATCCAGGCTGTCCGTGATCTTCCTGGTTTCAGGGCCGAGACCGGACATCTCGGAGATGCCTCCGGCATTATCGGCAATAGGGCCGTAGGCATCGACGGCCATCGTCGCGCCGACTGTGGCCAGCATGCCCACGGCGGAAAGCCCTACACCGTAAATTCCGGCTGTCTTATATCCTACAAAGGTAGCCACGCATATCCCCAGGATCGGAAGATAGGTGGATTGCATGCCCACGGCCAGCCCGGAGATGATGACCGTCGCAGGACCGGTCTCTGATTGACCGGCAATCCGTTTGACCGGGGGGCCTGAGGTGTAGTATTCTGCCAAAAGACCGATGGCAATCCCGCAAAGAAGGCCGGATAAAATCGCCCAGAAGGCTCCCCCCGGCATTCCGAGCGATTTGACGATAAGCGCCGTTAGGGCCACAAAGATTGCGGCCGCCACGAAGGTGGTATACCTGAGGGCCCCTGCCGGATTGCCCCCTTGAAAGACCTTTATAGAGAAGACCCCTGCAATGGAACTGAGCAGTCCGGCCATAATAATAAGGACGGGCGTAGCCATGTATTTCAACTTAATGGCCTCTGCTGTCAGGCCTTTCAGCGTGGGGAACCTTTCAATATAGGCCGCAAGCGTCTCTGGCGTGCCGATACTCAGGGTCGCCGCGATGGCTATGGTGGCGATCACAGAACCCACATAGGATTCGAAGATATCGGCCCCCATGCCGGCGATGTCGCCCACATTGTCGCCCACGTTGTCCGCAATAACACCGGGGTTCCTGGGGTCATCTTCGGGAATGCCTGCCTCCACCTTGCCTACCAGGTCCGCACCGACGTCCGCTGCCTTGGTAAAGATCCCCCCGCCGACACGGGCAAAGAGGGCGATGGAACTTGCCCCCATGGCAAAGCCGTTAATGTATTGGGCCGTATCCGGGTTTCCCCCGTAGAACCAGAACCAGAAGCCTAATCCCAGCAGCCCAAGGCTGGCCACGGCCAAGCCCATGACGGAACCGGAGAAGTACGAGATATTCAGGGCCTTGGCCTGCCCATGCTTGTTGGCCGCCTCCGCCGTTCGCGAATTTCCCCTTGTCGCTGCGGTCATTCCGGAAAATCCCGCCACCATGGAACATAAGGCGCCGGTCACAAAGGCAATAGCCGTTTTCCAGGAAATGCCGAAACCCAGCAGAAGAAAAACGATTGCGATGAAGAAGACCAACACAGAATACTCTTTCTTCAGAAAAGTCATAGCGCCGGTATGGATCATCCCCTCAAGTTCCTGCATGAGCGGGGTGCCGTTGGGCTGTCTTTTCACATAGCCGTAGATGAAATAAGCGATAATCAGACCTAGAATCCCTAAAAAGGGAGCGACCCACGTTAATCCCTGCATCAGTATATTCCCTCCTTGTCTCCTATATTTTGCCAGTTGATTTGATTCATTGCTGAATCCACTCCTTCAGATATGAAGAGTTCACAAGCCCGTACCGATATCCGGGTAACCTCCTCCATGATTTTTCTCTCTTCCCCGTAAAAGGGCCTCAGGACATATTCCTCGATGGACTCCCCGCTGCGGGGACGGCCGACGCCAATCTTAAGGCGGGTGAATTCGCGGGTCCCCGTCTGGTCGATGATGGAGATGACCCCCTTGTGTCCGCCGCTGCCGCCGATCGAGACAACCTTGAGCCTTCCCGCTGGAAGGTCAATGTCATCATGAATGACCAGAAGGTCTTTCGGGTTGATCCCATAATAATCGAGACAGGCCTTAATCGACCTGCCGCTTTGATTCATAAAGGTTTGGGGGCGAAGCAAAACAACGTCCGCATCCTGAAACCTTGTCAGGGTATTTCGCGACCGAAACCGTCGGTTGTCCACCGGGACGCCTAACCGCCTGGCCCATAGGCTGATCACTCTGTAACCTACGTTATGTCGTGTATTCCGGTACCCCAATCCAGGGTTGCCGAGGCCCGCTATCAGATACACCTTTGAGGTTTTCCGTTCACCCCCTTTCTCTCTATTTTGGTCCTATTCCCCTTCCTCAGAAGCGGCCTCTGCCTCTTCTCCCTCTTCCACCTCTTCTTCGACCTCTTCTTTGGCCTCCTCACCAATCACCGTCGGCGGGCTGACCACGGCCACAGTCAGATGTCCTTCCTCGTTCACCTTTACGCCCTCCGGCAGGGAAATATCGCTGACGTGGACGACATCTCCTATATCGAGCCCGGAAACGTCAACTTCTATATACTCCACCAGGTTATCCGGTAGGCAGGAGACGTTCAGATCTCTCCTCACGTGTTGGAGAATGCCTCCCTTGGTCACCCCTACAGGCGTGTTGACCAGGTGGAGTGAGATATTGACGGTCAGTTCCTTGTCCATGGAGATCTCATAAAAATCCGCATGGAGAAGAATCGGTTTGATCGGATGGACCTGCAGTTCTTTCAACATCACGGTCCGGGTGTCAACCCCGGCCCCCGATTCAATGTTCAGACCAAGAATAATATTTTCTCCTGCTGTCTCTTTCAACAGCCCGCTTAGATCTGAGGTGTTCACCGCCAACATGGCAGGCTTTGAACCGGGGCCGTAAAAAACGGCAGGGACTTGTTTCTCTCTTCTGAGCTTTCTCGCCGCACCCTTTCCTTTGTCGACTCTGATGCGGGCGGATAACGTTTGTCGGGCCATTCATTTCCTCCTTCAATGACATCGCTTTGCGATCCGGGCGCCTGGACCTTCGCCGGCCTTTACCGGTGCATCAAAAAACCTTTGGCAACCTCAGCATCTTCTATAGCATATAACTCCCTATAACGCAATTTCTCCAGAGATCCAGAAAAAAGACGCCCGGTCAAATGAACTACCCCGCTGCCCCGCTGCAGCGGGATCCTCCAGAGGCGGATAAATCTCCGCTACGCTCCGACAAGCCACGGGGCATCAAGAATTCAGAATACAGAATCCAGGAGTCAGAATAATAACAGCTTGTCACACTAGTCTTCTCATTTTTCCTTCTGGATTCTGACTTCTGACTACTGAATTCTTAACATCGCATGCTTCTCTTTAGCCCAAAGTTGCACACTTGTTGCGCGCCAAGCTCCGGGGAACTAAACCCATACGCATTAAACCTAAACAAATAAAGTGCTTACAGAATCGGAACCATGGATTCTTTTGATGGTCTCTCCCAGCAAATCTGCCACCGAGAGGGGGGTGATCTTGGTGCATTTGCGGGCCTTCTCGCCGAGAGGAATCGTGTCGGTCACCACCAACTGATCTATGGGGGAGGCATTGATCCTTTCTATGGCCGGCCCCGAAAGAACCGGGTGGGTGCAGCAGGCAAATATCTTGACCGCTCCCCTCTCCTGCAGGGCGGAAGCGGCCTGGGTAACCGTGCCTGCCGTGTCCACCATATCGTCAAGAATAATAGCCGTTTTCCCTTTGACATCTCCAATGATGTTCATCGCCTCAGCCACGTTGGGGGCATCACGTCTCTTATCGATGATGGCCAAAGATGCCTCAAGTCGCTTTGCAAAGGCCCTCGCCCTTTCCACACCGCCGGCGTCAGGAGAGACAATCACCAGATTATCCGCAAAATGCCTTCGAATATACTTTAGCAAGAGAGGGGCAGCAAAGATATTGTCGACAGGAATATCAAAATACCCTTGAATCTGACCGGCATGAAGATCCATAGAGACAACCCTGTGGGCCCCCGCCACCGTGATCAGGTCAGCCACCAGCTTGGCGCTGATGGGGACCCTGGGCTTTACCTTTCTATCCTGTCGTCCATATCCATAGTAGGGAATGACGGCCGTTATCCTCTTGGCAGAGGCCCTCTTGAGGGCGTCCATGATGATGAGGAGTTGCATCAGGTTGTCATTGACAGGGGTACAGGTGGACTGAAGGACAAAGGCATCCATCCCTCGGATATTCTCATGAATTTCGACCTGTGTCTCACCATCGCTGAAGGTCTTCGCCGTGATCTTGCCCGGTGCGACCCCAAGATATCGGCAGACCTCCTTCGTAAGCATCGGATTGGATGTACCACCAAAAAGTTTCATTCATCCTACCTTTCGCGACTTAGCAAAAAACCCTGAAAGCGGACGGCACAGTAAAAAGCTCCAGACCTGGACGCCTCAACCCCCCCTGCTGACAGGCTGAGCATTGCACACACTTGCCACAGCGGCAATGTAACTATCTGGTATTAAATATTATTCTTTGAACCGGAGAATGCCCGCCTGCCATGCAAATCGCTTGGCGTTTCACCCATAACGCCCATACCAAGGAGCACTGAGGAGCTACCTCCTGAATCTCGGTGAAGGCATTGCGGGCAGGTCCAACAAGGAATTTCGAATATCGAATTGAAAACTTCATCATTCTGCGGTTCCTTGTTCGACCTGCCCGCAGTGCCTTTGGACAAAGGGAGGATAGCCCCGCAACGGTGATTCTAAGGGAACGGTTATTATCCCACGTGAAAGCCCCTGCTCGGCAGGCGGGCATTCGATATTCCATCCCGTTGACTATGGCTGGGGTGGGAGGATTCGAACCTCCGAATGCGGGCTCCAAAGGCCCGTGTCTTACCGCTTGACGACACCCCAACAGAAAAACGTTTCATTGATCAATGCTCAATGACCTCTCTTTCCCAGTTCGTTGCGACAATAACATTCCCCACATCCTGAGAGGCAATAACCTCTCTCGCTCTTTCGGCTTCGTTGGAAGATCTAAACACGCCGAAAACACTGGGCCCGCTTCCCGTCATAAGAGCCCCTTCCGCGCCGGCATCTACCAATAGCCTCTTGATGGTCTCGATGATCGGAAAACTGGTTGAAGTGACCTTTTCCAGATCATTTTCAAGGATGGGGGGGATAACCGTGGGATTATTATCCAAATATTTGTTTATATAGTCATATTCCCCTGTTGTCAACTCTAATTTGAGGCGTCCGAAGACCCAAGAAGTGGAGATTTGAAGGCGAGGGGTTACGACGACATACCAGAGTTTTGGCCAGTTTGGCAAAGGCTCCAGAATGTCGCCGACCCCTCTGGCCAGAGAAGGCCGGCAATACAGAAAAAAAGGCACATCAGCCCCCAGTCGAAGGGCCATATCGTGCAAGGCCTCTTTGGAAAGGGGCCTCCCCCGCATCTCATTGAGTGTCAAAAGGGTCGCGGCCGCGTCACTGCTCCCTCCTCCCATTCCCGCTGCTATGGGGATGTTCTTAACCAGCTTTCTGAAAAGCCCCTCTTGATGGCCCGTTTTCAAAAAAAAGGACTGTGCCGCCTTGTACACGAGGTTGCTCTCATCCCGGGGGACAGGCAACCCGCTGCAGGCGAGTTCGATGCCTCCAGTCCGGGTGGCCGTAATTTCCAGGAGGTCAAAAAGATCGATGGGGACCATGACAGAGACCAACTCATGATAGCCGTCCGGCCGGCGACCCGTTACCTTGAGGCGGATATTGAGTTTGGCAGGAGTCTTGGTCCTTCGAATGGATGTGCTCACAGATCCTTGTTCTTCACCCTTCGAATTCGGGTGGCTCTGCGGGCCTTCGGCGGGCCCTGAATCCGTTGGGGAAGAGGAGGGCCTACCTTTGTCAGGCTCCCCAGCATGGCTGAGCATTGCACACACTTGACACAGCGGCAATGTAACTGTCTGGTTTTGAAGGTTATTCTTTAAACCGCAGAATGTCCAACAAGGTTTACCCGCCTTCGGCGGCGCCAGAGGCGACCAGGGAATTTCGAATATTGAATTGAAAACTTCATCATTCTGCGGTTCCTTGTTCGACATTCGATATTCCATATTTTGAGGCACTTACACCAATCCCCCAAATACCCCCTGTGTCAAGTGTGGGTAAAGATCAGCCAGCATGGAAGAGAAACATGGGGTAGGGTTATCCTTGTGCAAAAGCAATGTTACTATCTTGCTGGGCCATGAGGCCTCTTTTCAATCCTGGTTTAAGCAGCCGAGGTTTACACCTTAGATTCCAA
>JAZDGZ010000431.1:0-4288 GCA_043806375.1 Pseudomonadota bacterium
GGACATGCACCAACCAAAGCTGCCTGTCCTTTCCCCTTGACCGGGTCAATCAAGACAATGCCGTCATCTCTCTTCAATACAGCCCCCTTTCTATCCTTTTCCATACAAGGGGGACTATCGCAGTGCATACAAGGAATAGGCAAATAGGCGACATCGATAAGGGGATATTGACCCCTTTCTTTGCGCAGAATGTTCACCCACCGGTGTCCATGCCGGGGTTGAGCAGCCGAATAGCCCGGGAAATCGTTTTCCACGTGTTCATCTTTGCAGGAAAGGAAACAATTATTGCAGTCTTCGCATTTTTCCACGTCAATAATCAGGTTCCATTTTTTCATCCTGTTTTTTCCCTCTTAGGTTCTCCACTTTTCTATCTGGACAAGACATGAATTCGATGCCATGGAGTGCGACTTTTCTATTATGAATCGTTTAGAGGTCAGGAGATTGATACACCCTCCCAGGTCCGGGGATTCTCCGGGTTCACCGGCAGGGTCATAGTTTGCCGAGCCCTCGTAGGAATGAACCGTTCCCGGTCGAATGCGTTCTGTGACCTGGGCCGCACAGATAACCGCGCCCCGGTCATTAAAGACCTTAACAAGATCGTTCTCTTTAATGGCGCGATCCGAGGCATCCTTTGAATGGATCCTCACGATCCAATAGTAACGGCCATCAATCAGGGTGCGATGGTCTGTAATATCGTTCACAAAGCTATCCTTTCCGTCACCCATGGTGTGAAAACTGAACCGGGGATGAGGGCTTATCAGCTGCAATGGGTATTTCTCATATAGTTCCTTGGTGTGATGGCCTTCCCAGGCGGGGATATACTTTGTGATGGTCGGCCTCTCCGGGTCGTCCGGGGCGAACCGTTTTAGACTTGAACAATCGAATTCAATCTTGCCCGATTGGGTCTGGAGACCCTTCCTGAACTCTTCCGTATAGTCTGGCGGCAACGGCGCAGTTTCGGGAACATCTTTTTTTCTTCCCTCGGCAAACCACCTGAAGGAACATGGGGCCCTCAGAGCCTCGCTCGGAGCGGGGACCACATAGTAACCTTTCTTGAGAAAGTTCTTCCAGGAAGTCCTCTTGGGCAGATCCGTCCCGTCAAAAAGCCGCTTGCACCAGTCAAATTGGGTCATGCCTTCGGAATAGAGTGCTGCAAGGCCGAGCCTTGTAGATAATTCGAAGAATATATCGTAGTCCGATTTTGATTCGCCAAGGGGTTCTATACATTTGTGCTGCATGTGAATGACACGATGGTTAAGCTGATTGAAATTGTGGAGCACATACCCGGCGCTATTGGACCATTCGGAAATATCCCACCGCTCAAAGCTCGTGCACGCCGGCAACAGGATATCGGCAAACTTGGCTTCCCCTTCAAACCAGATGGACTGGTTAATAACAAACTCAAGTCTGTCCGTCTTATAAGCATTCACATACCGGTTCGTCTCCTGCATGGTGCCGATGAAAGACCCGCCGTATTTATAGTACATCTTGATGGGTGCATTGCCCGGCGCCGGATACTGTATCTTTCTGAACTGTCCTTCTATGGTCTTAGGATCGGAAAAGTACGCAGAGCAATGACCGTCGACAATGGCCTCGGGAATCCTCAGCCTTGGTACCACCTGATAAACGGTATTCATGGTGGGCAATTGGGGCATTCGCTGGTACATGTTTACGGCAAGGGCGGTGCGCTCCAGGTCCCCGGACATTCCGCCCTCGGCATAACCGGGGAAGAAGAATCGGGTGTCAACTGGGGTCCCGGACTGCATATTTCCCATATTGATGCCGGGTTTTCCCAGGCCCTGCATGGCCATGAGGCAAATCATCGACCGGGCCCATTCGAGCCCTGTGGCACACCGGCATGCCCCCCCAAAGTTCCCCCGGCCGCCCCCGGCCGCCAAGTAAGTTTTTTTTGTCCCCCATTCGCGCGCAAGGGCCCTCACATCTTTGGGTGGAATTCCCGCTTCCTTTTCCTGCCACTCGGGGGTCTTGGGTATTCCGTCCTCCTTGCCGAGGATGTAATCCTTCCATTTGTCGAACCCTGTCGTTCGTGTTTCGACATATTTCTTGTCGTAGAGGTCTTCGGTGATCCATACATAGGCGATGGCAAGGGACAGCGCATTGCCCGTCGCCGGCCTCGGAGCCAGCCATTTGCCGCCGAGGAAGGCCGCCGTATGATTATAGAAGGGATCAATGTGGACCATTTTGATGCCCAACGATTTGAGCCATTGGCGTCGAACCGTACCCTCGAATCCGCCATAGGTGCCGCTGGTCGTCTCCGGGTCGCTTGACCAAAACACCATCATTTCGCATTCCTTAAGGGCATCCTCGACCGTTCCGTAAGGCTCCGCTCCACCCAGGCGCATGCTGTATCCCCAATGATGCATCCCACCCCAGTGCCATCCCTCCCAGCTGTCCGGATTGTGCATGACGACGCTATGCCCGATCGAGTTCATAAACCTACGCCAGCTGCTAATATAGTACCCGGTATGCCCCCAGGTATGATGAGACCCGCTGCTGGTCAGAATAGCCCCGGGGCCGTAATCTCTTTTGACCCTTTTGATCTCATGGGCAACGACGTCCAACGCCTCGTCCCAGCTGATACGTTCATAACCTGAGATTCCTCTGTTCTGACAGTTTCGATTTCCATTCGGGTCGAAATCGATTCGCTTCATGGGGTAGAGGAGCCTATCGGGGGAATAGACCATCGATTTCCAGGCCAGAGTATAGGGAGATACGGTGGTTTTCCGTGGAGGAGTGAACTTCCTGCCCCTGGCCTCGATAGTCCACGGCTGGGCGTCGCTTCCATCGAACTCAATCGGTGTGATACGGATGATTTTACCTTCTCTTACATAAACAAAGACGGGCCCTCCGTTCGTTCCGCTTACGTACCTCTTGGTGTTATTTCCCACGTCAATGCCGTAGGTTATGCCCGCCGACATCATTTCACTGAGGGTTTCAAAAAACCATTTGACCAGATCGTCAGGGCCGTCGATCTCCACCTGAAAATTTTTCATGGCATTGATCTGGTCGAGTTGGTTTCTCCATGGGGTGAGAAGATGACAAGCCAAGGCAACATCGCTATAGGTCATCCAAATGTCAGGGTTGGGGTAAATTCCACCTTTTGAAATGATCTTGCCGTCTTGGAAGGCATAATATCTGCCCACCGAATTATCCTTGACTTTTATCTGTACGATGCAGTTTTTCTCTTTGAGGCGATTCTTGAACGATGGATACTTCCTCGCCCTCAGTTTCAGCAATTGAAGCAAACCAAAGAGCATGATCTTCAATTTCGTTTTTTCAATCGATAAGTTCATCGCTTGCCTGACCTAACAGATTTAGGACAACCCGATCTTCCAGCATTTTTTGAGGTGTTACGATAAGTTGTCTTGCCAGAAGATCCGAACACCTCTTTAGCAAGGTCCTCAAAAGACCATCCTAATTCGGTGAATGATCATGCAAAAACGAAGGAGCAGTAAAAAACAGCAGCTTCTCTCGCTCATTGCCCCAGCACCCGATCAAGATGGATAGCAGGGTCAAAGGGACTTGGTAAAAACTCTGCCGGACGCAAATAGAGCAAGCGCTCGATTTGATTACCATTTCTCTTTTTCTCTGTCAAGTTTTTTCGTCTATGAGCTTTCCCTGGAACCCACGCAGGATGTTAGCGCGGCCCATAAGCGGAGGGTTTAGAGCTATAGGTGAAATGAAAAAGGGAAGACTCTTGGTCAGACGAAAACCGTCCGGTGAAAACCGGACAATCGCATTTTGACGGCCTGTTGCCGGGCTGTTGCCCAAATCTTGATCGGGGATTATGGGGCCTCCCGAAAGGCCATGGAAAGGGTGCGCCCCTCTGAAAGGAACCGCCTTGAGCGAGTCAGAGGAGCTCTGAGAAATTTTTTGAAAAACATGAAAAAACACTTGACAGCTTCCGATAGGGGTGGCATGAATGGGATCGAGCGCTTGCTCTAGAAGGGCATGGGTTTTGCCCGGGATTCGTCGCAGAGGCCCTATAAACCAATGAGCCCTTGATCACCCGGTTTCTTAAAAATCAGTCAACTTAAACTACTCACAAGTAATAGGCATAAACAGGTAAAGGGCCGAGGGAGTCAGCCGAAGATGCCTATCGTCATGACGATCCGCCCAACCTTCCCTTTTATGAGATCCAGGTGTTTCAACTGATTTGCAGCCATGAACGTGCCGGTCTTATTTCCAAGAAGTGTAGCGGCATCAAACCATTGAGGGGGTAATATCATCATGCTGACGGGTTTCCGAGTTTTGGATCTAACCAGCG
>JAZDGZ010000432.1:0-3792 GCA_043806375.1 Pseudomonadota bacterium
GCGCAGCCGCACACCTCCACGGCATCGAAACCCGCCTCCTTCGCCCTTCCGGCCGTCTCTCCGAAGGCCTGCACCACTTCGCGAATCTCCGTCTCACTGAGTTCACGTGGCTCTCCCCGCGTCATCACACGCACCCTTACGGAGGAAGCATCTGCCAGTTCATCTGCCCGATAGGCATATCTGCCGCAATGTCCTATGGAGAGGCAGGCCCTGGATCCCCCTGAATGGATGGCTTCTGCCAGAACATGAAAGTCCTTAATAAAGCTCTCATCCCAACCCCCCAGCATGCGGGGATTCAGGCGGCCCCACGGTGTGCAGTGGGCAAACCCCGTGGTGACAATGCCGATGCCCCCCTTGGCACGCTCTTCCAGCCACTTGGCCTCCCGTTCGGTCGCCCTGCCTTCTTCCGTGCAAAAGCAGGTTGTCGTAGAAGCGAACTTGATCCTATTGCGTAGGACCAAGCCGCCGATTTGCGTTTCATCGAGTAACTTCATCCTAACCTCCTGCCATTATTCTCTCTTCCAGCTTCGCACAACGGTCTCGTAAAAAGTCTCAACAACGTGTCATTTCGAGCGAAGCGAGAAATCCTACCAATGTAACCACCTGAAAATACAAGATTTCTCCTTGCAGTCGAAATGACAGATTTATCGAATACGACTTTTTACGAGACCGTCAACAAGGGCACACACCTAACCGGGCACTGCCGAGATCGACTAATCTATATTTGCTATCCTACACTGCAGCCCCTTGTCCTCCGGGTATCCTGATATGGGATCCCGAAGTTCTATGTCGGTCAGGAGATTCACATTGGCCGTCGCCCATCCATGAGGGATGCTGACGACCTGCTCGGCAATGTCCTCGGTGAGTTTGGCCTTGATTCTTATCTTTCCCTTCTTCGTTTCAACCAGCACCGTCTCCCCGTCCACGACCCCGTATGTTGCCGCAGTGAGAGGGTGTATCTCCATCTCCGCCTCAGGGGCAATCCGCCTCAGCTCAGGAAGATGGCGCAACTGACCGTGAATATACTCCACTTCTCTTGCCCCGGTGATCAGGATCAACGGATATTCCTTTGCCAGTTCCGGGTCTCGCACCGCACTCTGGCTCGGCTCCTGATGCACCGGCAGCGGGTCAAAGCCCGCCTTCTTAAAGGTCTCGGAGAAAAGTTCCACCTTTCCTGAAGGGGTCCTGAATCCCTTCTTCTTATACCGTCCATACTCCTTTTGGGCATAGAAAAATCCTTCCGGCTTGTCCTGGAGTTGCTTGAGGGTGACGCCGCTCGGTTCCAGGAGCATCTCCACCATCTCCTCGTCCGTCTTCCAGGGGAAGTATTCCCCGTAACCCATTCTCCTGCCCAGTTCAGACCATATCTTCCAGTCAGGCCGGCTTTCTCCGATCGGCTCGATGACCTTCTTTCGAAGCATCACGTAGGGTAAACCGTGCATGGCTACAGGAGGGAAATCCCCGATCCCGGACTGCTCAAGAAAACTGCTGGCCGGCAGGACGATGTCCGCCAACTCGGCCGTCTCGCTCATGACCAAGTCCATCACCACCACCAGGTCCAGTTTTTCAAGGGCCTCCCTGTATTTCTTGGAATCGGGGATGGTCACCGCCGGATTACCCCCTCCCACGATCAAGGCCTTGATGGGGTAAGGCTTGCCGCTCAGGACCCTGTCAGGGAAGAGCATGGCATGACCGTAGGGCGTGGTCATGCCCCAGGCGTTATAGAACAGCGGATACTCTTCGGCTCCCATCGGGGCCTCATCCACCGGCAGTCTCAGGTCTGTAAAACGGAGCGTCTGCATTGTCGCCCAACCGCCGGGCACGTCAATATTGCCGGTAATCGACTGTAAGATGGCCAGGACGCGGTTGTTCTGCATCGTGTTGATTTGCCGTTCGAGAGAGCAGACCCCCTGCACAATAGCCCCGGGCCGGGTCGTGGCAAATATTCGAGCGCTCCGCTCAATATCGGCCGCAGGGACCCAGGTTATCTCCTCCACCTTCTTCGGGGTATAGGCCTTGACGTGTTCCGCCAGCTTGTCAAAGCCAAAGGTCCATTCCTCCACAAAGGCCTTGTCATAAAGACCCTCGGCGATGATCACATGCATCATACCCAGTGCCAGGGCACAGTCCGTTCCCGGCCTGAGTTGAAGATGGAGCCCCTCCTTGGCCAGGGGAATACGCCTCGGATCGATCACAATCAGTTTTGCCCCCTCTCCCATGGCCTTTCGAATCTGCCTCGCCACAGGAAAACGGGATTCATCAGGGTTGTGGCCCCAGAGGATGACGCATTTCGTGTTCTCAAGGTCTTCTGAGGGAAAGGTCCCGAAGGTCAGGATGCGGGCCAGAATACGAGCCCGCCAGCACCCGCTGTCAACCGTAATAAAATTGGGCGTGCCGTAGGCCCCTCTGAATCGCTGGGCAAAAAAGGAGATCTCCAGATGCTCTACCCCGGCCGAGCCCGTATAGACCGCCAGGGCATGCGCCCCGTGCTTATCTCTGATCTCCTTTAGTTTTGAAGCGATCGTATCCAGGGCCTCATCCCATGAAATCCTGTACCATTGCCCATCTTGCCGTCTCATAGGATACTGGAGCCGGTCCTTGGAATAGACATACTGCACCAGCCGCTCCCCCTTGGGACATAAGGCGCCTAAATTAACAGGATGATCTTTTGTGCCCTCAACCTTGACCAGCCTCCCGTTATCCACATAGGCGTCTATTCCGCAGCAATTGACGCACAATGCACAGTCGGTCTTGATGACTTCCATTGCTCATTCCTCCAAGGCTCAATGTGTGAAACATCAAAAGCAAATCATTCATCACGAAAGCACGAAAGAGGGAAGGTGCGAAGTAAAAGAACTTACCGGGATAAACCCCGTTTGTTTCTTTCGTGTTTTTGTCCTTTCGTGTCTTCGTGATGGAGGGTTATTTTTCAGTCCTATTCTTTCGTAAATTGACACAAGGAGGGCTCTTCATAAAGCTCCCTCTCTGTGCAATCATTACAATAAATACACCTCTTGATTTCCTTTCTCCTCCCGTTCTTCGCCTTCACCACCCAATCAGGGTCACGGATCAAAGGACGGCCCAAAGCGATCACATCCGCGTGGCCCTCCTCCAAAATGCTCTCCGCAAGTTCCGGGTAAGGAATCCGGCCCGCCGTGATGACCGGCGTGGTATGCCCCGCCTCCCTGAGGGTCTTCCGAAGATCGGCCGCAAGATAGACATTGACAGCCTCAGGCATATCGTCAGAGGGCATGGACCTGAACCCGCTGTAGCCCCCCACCGGGGGATAGGGATGCGGGCATTCGTATTTAGGAATGAGCCCTGGAGAATCCTCATACTTTCCGCCGGCCGTCACGCTGATATAGTCAAGACCCATTTCAGCCAGTCTCTTGGCAATGGGCCGGGAGTGCTTTAAGGTGTTCCCTCCCACAATGAAATCATCGCCGTTAATCCTGATCCCTAAGGGAAAATCAGGCCCCACCACCGCGCGCATCCTCTCGTAGATTTCGGCCACGATCCTCATCCTGCCCTCAAAATCCTTCCCGTACCCATCCTCCCGCTTGTTCTTCAGACAGAGAAAGGAGGCAAGAGTGTAACCATGGGCAGCGTGAATCTCAAGGGCGTCAAAACCGCATTCCATGGCCCGTATCGCCCCTTTTCGTGAAGCTCGATGCTCTTTTGAATCTCTTCCACGGTCAAGTCGTGGATATCCTGCTTCCACTTCCGTCCGAACTTCAGCCAGTCATAGAGCTGGGCACAGACTTTTGCCCCGGACTCGGAGTGGATGCGGCT
>JAZDGZ010000433.1:0-3580 GCA_043806375.1 Pseudomonadota bacterium
TCCGTTGGCATGGCTACAAGGTGTGTTACTACAGGACGTTCTGCTGTGGTAAGGCCAACCAGCGGCAAAAAGATTTCTATAAGCAATGTCTCGAGTTGACCTACATGCCGATACGGAAGGTAAAAGCAGGTGTGACCTCCGCCGAGCTCTGCAAAACCTGGCCCTCGCCCCAGCATTGGGGTGCAAAAGATTGGTGGGAGATCTCAGAGTGCGCGATCGGCCATGGTATAGGACTGACGACGCAGGAAGCGCCGGGTATAACGCCGTTATTTTCCATAGAACATCCGGCGACACTTGAGGAGAATATGGTTATTGCCCTTGAAGCGTGGTATGGGTCCCGCGTGGAGCCTCCGTTAGAAGGAGCCAGATTTGAGGAGACGGGGGTCGTTACCAAAGAGGGCTATGAGATACTGACCAAATGGCCCAAAGATGAAATTACGGAATGCTACTAGAATAAGGTCCGAAGGAGATCGTACAATGGATAAGATTCTCATGCTCCATCCGATGATTAAAGGCGTACCGAAGTATAGGCAATTTTTTTCCGGGCAGGAAGATGTCGACGTGGTTGGCCTCGATTACGGGCCGGATGTAATCGACACCCGACTGGATCAGGCGTTAGCCGGCCCGGATTCCGTAAAGAAGGTAGTCGAGGCAGAGAAGGCGGGATACAAGGCCGTCGTCCTTACCTGTCATGGCGACCCCAACCTCTATTCATTGAGAGAGGCGGTGAGAATACCTGTTTTGGGATCCATGCAGACCGCGATGCATTTCTGCTCCCTCTTGGCAGGACGGTTTTCGATCATGACGACGAACGAACTTTACACGAAACACTCAAAGGAAGATCTGATTACCCGGTACGGGATGGAGTCGAAGATTTGCTCGATTCGACCGGTTCCGTTTCCTGTCTCACTCTTTGAGGTGGGAATGGCTTCAATGAAGAGGCCGATGCCGGCCGAGATTTTTGAGCCGGCGCTAAAAGAATGTATCCGCGCTATCAAAGAAGATGGCGCCGAGGCGCTTACCTTTGGGTGTGGGGCATTTCTGTGGATGGCCGATGAATTGAGCAAGGAGTTGAAACGTCAGGGGTTCGAGATTCTTTCGTTAAATCCGGTGCCGTTGACTCTGGATGTGGCGCGGTTTTTCGTAAAACATGGATTGAGCCATAGCGTCTTGGCGTTTCCGTTGGCCGAACACCTGGAGCCGGTGAAAGTCTAAGAGATGTGGAAAATAAATGGGAGTATCAACCGAAGCCCGGTCAGTCGATGATGAGAAAATCATCACGTCCACGTGCTCCAGCCACTGCGGCGGAAAGTGCGTCTTCCGGCTCCACATCCGCAACGGGATCATCTCCAAGATTGAAGCGGACGATAGCGGGGAGCCGCAACTGCGGCCCTGTCTGCGAGGGCGGGCCTACCGCCAGCGCGTCTATTCGCCGGGCCGCCTGCGTTATCCGATGCGCCGCGTGGGAGTGCGAGGCGAAGGGAGATTTGAACGAATTTCCTGGGACGAAGCCTTTGACAAGGTGGCGGCAGAGCTAAAGCGGGTGAATGACACCTACGGGCCGGCCGCCAATCTTATCCTGACCGGCGGCGGAGACCACAGCTCGCTCCATTGCGGATCTCTTTTCACTCGCCTGCTCTGGATGTGGGGCGGGGCAACCAAAACGTGGGGGCAACAGTCCAACGAAGGAGGGGCCTTTGCAGCGCTGTCCACCTTCGGCACGGCGAAGGCCCGCAGCACCTTTGATGACCTGCTCAATGCCCGCCTCATCATTCTTTGGGGCTGGAATCCGGCCTGCACGGTGGGCGGACATGCCTCCTGGTACCTGGCTCAGGCCAAAGAAAAGGGGATCAAAATCATTGCCGTCGATCCACGTTATACGGATACGGCGGCAACGTTTGCCGAGCAATGGGTTCCCATCGTTCCGGGGACGGATGCGGCGCTGCTGAGTGCGATGGCCTATGTGATTCTGGAAAGGAATCTCCAGGACCAGCAATTTCTCGATCGCTATACTATCGGATTTGACCGTTTCCAAGCATATGTGCAGGGGAAGGAAGACGGGATACCCAAGGATACTGCCTGGGCTGAAGCGATCACCGGGGTGTCGGCCGCGGTAATCGAACGCCTGGCGGTGGAATTCGCAACCAGTAAACCGGCGGCTCTGCTGGGCGGAATCGCGCCGGGCCGCACCGCCTTTGGCGAGCAGTACCATCGGGCCGTCATCGCCTTGTCCGCTATGACCGGAAACATCGGCATACCCGGGGGAAGCTCGGGGGGGATGATATGGGCCGTGATGGTGGGCGGCTACCCCTTCTTGACGCTCTCCCGCATCGGCCGGGGCATGGGTGTCGGGGACGTTCCCAACCCGGTCGAACACGGCGCTCCCAAGCGCCCCTACGCCCTGCCCAGCTACGGTGCCAATGGGTCGAGCGCCCGCATCCACTTCACGCAAATTGCCGATGCCATCTTGCGGGGCAAGGCCGGCGGCTACCCCGCCGATTTCAAGCTGCTCTACATTGCCGATACGGGCTATCCCAACCAATACGCCAACATCAACAAAGCTGTTCGCGCTCTGCAAAAACTGGAGTTCGTCGTCGTCAGCGATCAATTCATGACCCCGTCGGCCAAGTACGCGGATATCCTGCTGCCGACCTGCACGATCTTCGAGAAGAACGACGTGACCTCGGCGCCGGTCACTCCGCCATTTTACGGGTACATGCACAAAGTGATCGAGCCGCTCTTCGAATCCAAATCGCATTTGGAGATCGCAGTAGGGTTGGCGAACCGGTTGGGCGTTGCCGACTTCAGCCCGATGGGTGAGGAGGAATGGCTGCAGACGCTGATCCAAAATACGCAAATAACCGACTACGCCGCTTTCAAAAAACGAGGGTTCTATAAAATCGAACTTTCCCGGCCGTACGTGGCCTTTCAGGACCAGATCGAAAAGCCGGATGCGCATCCGTTCCCTTCCCCTTCGGGGAAGATTGAAATCTACTCCCGGCAATTGGCCGAGATGGGGCACCCGGGTCTCCCCCCGATCCCCAAATACATCGAAACGTGGGAAAGCCGTAACGACCCTCTGACGCAAAAGTATCCTCTGCAATTGATCACGACCCATATGTTGCGGCGGGCGCACACCCAATTCGACAACCTTCCCTGGCTTCAGGAAATTCAGGAGCAAACCGTATCCATCCATCCCACCGATGCCCGTCCGAGGGGGATCAAAGACGGGGATTGGGTCCGGGCCTTTAACGACCGGGGCGAGATGCGGATCCGGGCGAAGATAACGGAAAGGATCCTGCCGGGGGTAATGGATATTCCCCAAGGGGCCTGGTACGATCCGGATGAAAAAGGAATCGATCGGGCAGGGTCGGTCAATGTTCTCACCAGGGATGAGCACTCACCGGGAGGCGCCGTGCCCCACAACACCTGCCTGGTCCAGATCGCCAAGGGGGACGACTGACACTCATCAAAAACGGGAGGGAGTAATTCATGAAGCTGATCATAATACCGCCGTACCGGGGAATGAACTGGACCCCGACAGACGGGCAGTACATGCTGCGTGAGCTCGTAGATACGA
>JAZDGZ010000434.1:0-7270 GCA_043806375.1 Pseudomonadota bacterium
TTTTAATATTAACACAAAGCAATAAGGAGATAAGAGATGCCGTCGCAAGGAAGAACCGCCAGAGAATCTCAAAGCCGCGACTATAAAAACGCGATCACGCAGCGACTTGCAATGTTGAAAGAAAAAGGACTTGAAGATGAGATCATCCAAAAAGATCGCCAGATCAGACATCTCAGGGCAGAATTGAGAAGGACGAACAGGCGACTTTTCAGGATTTCTCAAATCGAAAAGCAGAATGAAAGTCTGGCCTCGCGCAAGGGACATTTACAGGAGGAGGAACAAGCCGCGCCTTCCCCTGAGCCCTAGGAAAGCTAATGACTTAGAGAGTTGAAATTAGGCGTAGGGTCCGGCTTATGATGGGAGAACGCGTCATGGATGCAGGAAGGGTGCGTGCGTTAGGCACAAGGATCAGGATGACCAAAGGGTACCGGGGGATAGAAGGTGTCATTACGGAAAAGACGAATTCAAAGTTTGAATTTTATATTATAGCCTTGGACAACTGTATTAACCTTGTGGCCGGCCCCTCTGCCTTCGAGATCATCGAGCCCATGGATGGGAACTCGCAAGGTCAATAGGAAAAGGATTGAGAAAATCGGCTAACTTATTTATATCACTTTCATACTCAGCCTGAGACCCGATCCGGCCCCCTACCCTTCAGGTCTCAAGAAAAAACCCGCTTTTGACAATCCTTTCCCTGAAGGACACCCAATAAATGATCTTGAATCAAAAATCTCTTGACATTTGTCAATAAAATCTGTAGTTTACTACCCATCCTATTTTCGGGCAGAGGTATATGATGAATCTAATTTCAGGGAAAAGGCTTTTTGTCGTTTTGTTTTTCTGGGCCCTCGTAGGCACCTTCGTTTTTCCGCTGATCACCGGAGCACAACCCCTCACCCACACGGTCGAAAAGGGCGATACCCTCTGGGGGATTTGTGAAAAATATTACGGTGACCCTGATCTTTGGCCGAAATTATGGGAGATGAATCCCTTTGTCACCAATCCCCATCTCCTTAAACTGGGAGACGTCATCACCCTCTTGGAAATTGAACCTGCCAAAAAGGCCGAGGCCCCTGAAAAATCTGCCGAGAAAACGGCCCAACCCGTGCCCGCAATAAGAGGGGTAGACCTTTCGGGTTTTGCGAATCTCAAGGCCCTTGGGTATCTTTCCTTTTCCGAGGTTCGGCCTCTTGGGACCATCCATTCCACCGACACAACAAGGCTGATGCTATCTCCCGGAGACCCGGTTTTCATAGATTCCCGTAGAGGGAGAGCGTTCAAAGCAGGTGAAGAGTTTGCCGTTGCCAGAGTGTCCCCTCTGCTCATGCACCCGCTGACCGCTCAGAACCTGGGTTACGTTGTGGCCGTCCAAGGCAGGGTGGTCATTAAGGAAACGCTGGAGAAGCCATTCTGCCGAGGGGAGATCACCGAGGTCTATACGGACGCCCGTGTCGGGGATATGCTCATCGCCTATGACCCCGTGTCAGCCTGCGTTCAACCCATATCGACCGGCGATAAACTATACGGCAGCGTCGTGGCAACAAAAGATCAGCATGGCGTTATCGGCCAGTATTCGGTCGTCTATATCGACGGCGGTTTCAACTCTGGCATTCACCGCGGCCAAGTCTTTGATGTGGTCCGGTTAAAGAAAATTTCTTCTCCCGACTTCGAACACGAAACCCTTAAAGAAATAACAGACAAGATCATAGAAAACCTCAAGAAAGAAGCCTACCTGGTCAATGTCTGGAAAAAGCTGCGCGAGGGCAAAACCATTTACGAAACGTCGGTCGGAAAGATCATGGTCGTAGAATCGCGGTCCGATACGGCCACTGCCGTTGTCCTTAAGTCCATGGGCGAGTTTTCTAACGGCGCATTTGTTAAAGGCACCTCGTGGGTGAAACCGCCTGAATTCCTTTCAGAGATGCCGTCTTGTACGGTTGAATAAGCCTTCCGTTTGAGAATAGCAAGACAAGAAAAAGCTTGACTATGCGAGGTCTCTCTGTTTTATATTCCCGCCAGCCTGCCATATCATAGTAGCCCATAGAGCATGAATAATCATTCAATCGACCATAGATACGAGTGGCTTGCCTTGCACCTGGTTCCAGGGCTCGGCAACATCATTTACAAGAACCTGCTCGAGGTCTTTGGATGCCCTGAAAATATCCTGCAGGCGAGGCTCTCGGATTTGATGAACGTCGGCGGGGTTCGAGAAGAAGTCGCACGGAAGATCGTTGCAAAGGAATTCGTCGCCGATCCCGTGAAGACCTTACGGCGCCTGGAAGCCCTTGACGTCCGGATTTCAACCTTTGCTGATCCCTTTTACCCTGCTGCGCTTAGAGAGATCCATGATCCACCGATGGTCCTTTATATGAAAGGCAGAGACATCCCGACCAAACCCGTCTTTGTAGCCGTGGTGGGGTCAAGAAACCCGACACCTTACGGCCTCAAGGCGGCAGAAAAGATAGGCCAAGGTTTGGCAAGACGGGGCATAGGGGTTGCGAGCGGTATGGCGCGCGGAATCGATGCTGCTGCTCACTGGGGCTGTCTTGCCGGCAGGGGATTCACCACAGCGGTCCTGGGGACCGGCCTGGACATCATCTACCCTTCGTCTAATAAAAAGCTGTTCGAGCAGATTATTGAAAAGGGGGTGGCGATCACCGAATTTCCCCTGGGCACCCCCCCTGAGCCAAAGCATTTTCCTATTCGAAACCGAATCATAAGCGGTCTCAGCAGAGGCGTTGTGGTGGTGGAGGCAACCAAAAAGAGCGGGTCTCTGATCACAGCATCTCTGGCCCTTGAACAGGGCCGGGAAGTCTTTGCGGTCCCGGGCAGTATCGACTCCTTCAAGAGTGTCGGCTGTCACTTTCTGATCAAGCAAGGGGCCCGATTGGTTGAAAACTCAGACGACATTCTTGATGAACTGGGGTTGAATTACCCCCATGCGTCCAAGACCGACACTTTCAAGGAAAATCCCCTGCCCCCCATGGAGGGAACTGAAAAGGCGATTTACGATATTATCGGGGATTATCCTGTCCATATCGACCAAATCGCCAGGGAGGGTCGCCTCGAACCCGGCGAGGTATCCAATGTCCTTACCAGGATGGAATTGAAGGGTATTGTCCGCCAATTGCCGGGAAAGATGTTCATTCGCTAGAAGGATAATGGGTCCTTATAGAATCCGGGTATAACCAACAAGGAGACAAGAAGACCACGATTTCTTGATTAGTTTGAATATGATTCAAAAAAAGAAGACCACCAGCGGCAAAAGGACCGACACCCCCGTGGATACGGAAGGCAAGCAGCTGGTGATCGTGGAATCACCGGCCAAGGCCCGAACTCTGAATAAGTATCTCGGTTCGGACTACGTGGTTATGGCCTCGGTCGGACATGTGCGAGACCTGCCGGATAAAAACCCTAAGGGGGTTAAAGATCCCGTGCCAGGGGTCGATCTGGATAACGGGTTCAAACCCTCCTACGAGATTATCAAGGGTAAGGCAAAAACGGTTAAGGAATTGAAGCAGGCGGCCCGGAAGGCCTCGGCCCTGTGGCTGGCAACAGACCTTGACCGTGAAGGAGAAGCGATTGCCTGGCATCTGGCGCAAGCCCTCAAGGTCGATCCCCAAACCGCCAAGCGGGTTGTATTCAACGCCATTACCAAAAAAGAGGTGCAAAAGGCCTTTCAGAATCCCCGCACGATTGACATCGACAAGGTCAATGCGCAGCAGGCGAGACGGATACTGGATCGGATTGTCGGATACCAGGTTTCTCCGTTGCTCTGGAGAAAGGTGGCCGGAGGTTTAAGTGCAGGACGGGTTCAGTCCGTTGCAGTGCGATTGGTGGTGGAAAGGGAGCGGGAGATAGAGGCCTTCATCCCTGAGGAATACTGGAGGGTCATGGGCTATTTTGCCACCGACGTCGCCGATGTCCAGGCCTTGGGCCGCGAATGGGCCCTGTGGCTCGCCGAGGGGCTTGAAAAGAAAAACGGCAGGAAGACCAACGGCCGTTCGGTCCACGAGAAGAACCTATG
Source organism: Pseudomonadota bacterium (assembly GCA_043806375.1). Lineage (GTDB taxonomy): Bacteria > Desulfobacterota > DSM-4660 > Desulfatiglandales > HGW-15 > JAZDGZ01. The sequence goes on from JAZDGZ010000434.1 coordinate 4,028, forward strand.
GCTTTCCGGCCGCGGCAGCCTGGCTGCAGAACTGGTCGAAGTCGACGGAAAAAAGTTCGATCCGAAAGAAATCGAAGCGGCCCTGAAGGCATCTGAACGGGCAGGCTTTCAGCTGGACGACAAGACCGTCGTGGAAAACCCCAAGGCCAAGGGGCCGGCCCAGCGCATTCTCCGTCTCAAGGGGCATACGGCTGGAGGTCCCCAGTGGAAGGTCAGGTCCATACAGACCAAGAGGACGAAAAGCCGACCTTATGCACCCTTCATAACCAGTACCCTGCAGCAGGCCGCAGCAAACCAGCTCGATTTCACGGCCCAATTCACCATGAGCGTGGCCCAGGCCCTCTATGAAGGGTTGCCTATCGAAGGCCTGGGGTCTGTCGGTCTCATTACCTACATGCGAACCGATTCTACCAACCTCTCCGACGAAGCGATTGGAATGGCCAGGGGGTACATCAACGCCCAATTCGGTGAGCGCTACCTGCCGGCAAGGGCGAACCAGTTTGCCACCTCGGCCAAGGCCGCCCAGGAGGCACATGAAGCCATCCGCCCCACCGATGTAGACTTGACCCCGGAACGCGTCCGCTCCTCCCTGAAGGAGCCCCATTACCGGTTGTACAAACTGATCTGGGAACGGTTCATAGCCTGCCAGATGATCGACGCAGAGTGGGATTCCACCACGGTTCTGATCTCGGGCGAAGACAAACTGGGTGAACTGGTTTTCCGTGCCAGCGGCCGGGTCCTTATCTTCGACGGCTGCTACAAGGTGACGGGGGTGCCCAATGCCTCGGAAGAGGCGGTCCTGCCGGAGCTGGCGGAGAGGCAGAAACTTGCTGCCCTTCAGATCGATCCCACCCAAAACTTCACCCTGCCCCCTCCAAGGTACACAGAGGCCTCACTGGTGAAGAAACTGGAATCCGAAGGCATCGGCCGACCCAGCACTTACGCCCAGATCATTCAGGTCATCCAGAGCAGGAAGTACGCGGAAAAGATCCGGAACCGATTCCATGCGACAGACCTGGGAAGGGTGGTTACGGATAAGCTTGTGGAGGCCTTTCCTGAGATCATGCAGGTCGGCTACACACGCGACATGGAGCAGCAACTCGATGACATTGAGGAGAAGCACGCCGACTGGGGGCCCATGCTCCACCGCTTTTACGGGCCTTTCAAGAAGAGCCTGGAAGCGGCATACGAGGGGATGGCCCACGCCAAGGCGGAAACCGAACCCGCACCCTATACCTGCCCTCAATGCGGCGGCCACACCGTTTATCGTTTTGGGCGAAAAGGCCGATTTCTGAGTTGCGCCGGGTATCCCGAGTGCAAGTTTGCAGCCCCCATCGACCGTGAAGGCCGCCGGGTCGAACCAGAAGAGACGGATGTGGCTTGCCCAAAGTGCAGCGATCCCATGCTCGTGCGAAAGGGTCGCTTCGGCCCCTTCCTCAGTTGCGGCAGATACCCTGAGTGCGATGGTATCGTGAACCTCGACAAGAAAGGCCACATCACGCCGCCCAAAGTGCCTGCATTGACCACCGACCTGCCCTGCCCGCAATGCGGATCGCCGCTGAATCTGCGCCGCGGCGGGCGAGGCCCGTGGTTGGGTTGCTCCGCTTTTCCCAAGTGCCGGGGCCGACTGAGCTGGACAGGCCTCGAGGAAAAGGTGAAGGCTCAATGGGAAGAGTCTCTAGAGAAACACGAAAGGGACAACCCGCAGCCGGTGATACAAAAACTTGATGGAAGCCCAATCGAAGGAACCTATAAACCACAGATTCAGAGCACAGACGAGAAAACTCCCGAAGAGGTCGAGTTGAATCAGGAATAGGATGCCGCCGTTAAGGCACCTTCTAGGAAGACTTCTGCCCTTCACTTTTCTTGAGGGATTCTTCAAATTCTCTGAAAAACTTGTCTTTTTCCTTCCAATCGGGGCCGAACCGTTCGTTGAAATAGGCTCCCAGCTTATCAAAGAACTTGATCCAGAGGGGTTTGCCACCACCAAGGACCACGTCCTCCAGGAATTCCCTCAAGTCCGAGATCCTTTCCTTGGGTAAGAAAGACACGGCACCCAGCTTTATCGACTTTTTCAGTGCCTCCGGAGTGACGGCGTGGGCGGTGAGCATGACGGCAGGAAAACCGCGGTCAACGGCAGTCTTAAGAAGCTCAAAACCATTGACACCCATAATATCCAGAATGACGATGTCGTAAGTGTAGCTCAAGAGATACTGAAGAGCCGTATCATAATCCTGGGCCTTGTGAACGATACACATATCCAGCTCGTCCGCAACCGTATCAAGGACATCTGGTTCGTCGTCCACCACGAGAACAACTTTTTCCTTCAACAGGCTATCTTTCGCCATCTCTCCCTCCTTTCATCCCTCATGCATTTAATCAAATGAGATTGTTTTATAGCAAAAAGTCTGTTTTCGGTCAAAGATATTCGCGATGACCCCATTGTTTTTATCCTTTGTACCCGCTGGAATTTGGTAGTATTAAGTTTAAGGAGGAATACGGGACATTTCTGCAATGAAACACCTTTCAAGGTCTGCAGCCCGTGTCCTCAGGCCTACGTCCCTTCCTGAGCTCCTGATCCAAGTCTTTTATTCTTCCTATCTCCCCAGCGGGGATCGGGCGGGCCCTGCCTTCTGTGAGGAGATAGATTCTGGCAACCTCATCAACCTCCTCGGCCATTTTGATCGCTTCCTGAAAATCCCTGCCAAGAGTAATAAGACCGTGATTCTGAAGCAAGAGCGCAGAACATCGCGGGTTTCGAAACGGTGCGATGGCTGCATCGGTAAGGCTTCTTGTCCCCGGAACCATGAAGGGGATCATCGGGAGAGGATGGACAAAATAGACGAATCCCGGGGTGAGGGGCGGAAGAACATCGGGGCCGGGATCGAGGATGGCCGACACGGCAATAAGGTAAGGCCCATGAACATGGCAGACAACGCGAATATTTGGCCGCAGGCGCAATATTCCCAGATGCACGTCCACGTCTTTTGTGGGAGTACCACCGCTCATCACCCTCCCCTCTTTATCCAGGGTCACCACCATCTCGGGCTCCATGTCGCGGAACGAACCCCCTGAAGGGGTTACAAAAATCTCTTCTCCCGCACGCGCAGAAAGGTTTCCCCCTGACCCTGAAACGAAATGTCTGTCGTACAGGAATCTGCAGAAACGACAAAACTCCTCTTTCGTGACAGACGGGGGCTGCACAAGATCACCATCCATTGGGGCCTTGGGCTGATCCGGACG
>JAZDGZ010000435.1:0-4333 GCA_043806375.1 Pseudomonadota bacterium
CTCACGGCATAGATTTCAAGAAAGATATCAAGCCCTACTTCAATCAGACCGGGGCCCTGGCCGATATCCTGAAGGATGGGACCGTGGAAGTCTCATTCCTGACAATGGAATTGGCCGATCTGGTGACGGCGACCCACAAGATTAAAATCATCCCATGGAAGGAAGAGGACCTTAAGCCTTTCCTGGAAAAATACTCCTATTTTGGGGAGTATGTTTACCCTGCAGGCAGGTTTAAAGGAGTGGATTATCCCGTCCTCACGGTTGACAACGGCATCCAGCTGATCTGCGACAAGGATCTGGATGACGAGTTGGTCTATAAGCTGGCCAAGGCGGCAGCGGAAAATCTGGACTGCGTCACCAAGATCTATGCGCCTGCGAAGGTGCTTACACCTGCATGGATGGCTTCTAAACTGGGCAATCCATTCCATCCAGGGGCGATTAAGTACTACAAAGACAAAGGCTTGTGGAAAGACTAGCATGATCTAGTCTCGAATCACCCCCGCCCTATCCCTCCCCTTCGGAGGTTGTGTTGTAATGTCATTTCGAGCCCCCGATTGAACGGGGGCGAGAAATCTTGATTTTGCATGTAGCTGGATTTTAAGATTTCTCCCTACGGTCGAAATGACAAAAACGAACGCGCACGCGATTGCGACACAGCCTCTCGAGGGGGACGGCGGGGCAGGAGTGGAATGATCCCGAAAAAAAATTATTGTTACGGCATACTTTGGGGAGGGGATTTTAATGACGACATCGGAGACCGGGGCGAAAAAATCTGATGCCCGTTCAATCATCGGAAAGTGGATTGGGATCGCTTTATCTGTTTTTGTGATCTATACGATGGCGACCATGACGATGCAGGAGTTGCGGCAATTGAGCCTGTTCGTCAGCTTTTCTTTGGCCCTGGTCTTTGTCCATCATCCCATTTTCCCAAGCAAGAGGGGTTTCGTCCCCTTTTTACTGGTCGATCTTTTTCTCGCTCTGCTTAGTTTTTCCTTTGGGATCTACATCTATATCGACTATTGGGAATTTATCTTCCGGGTGGGTGATCCCACCGGATGGGACATGTTGTTCAGCGTTATAACCATTGTCCTGATCCTGGAGGCGACCCGTCGTGTGGTTGGGTTGCCTCTTCTCATCATCGCCTCTTGTTTTATCCTCTATGCCTTTTTCGGGCAACTCCTGCCGCCTCCCCTTTCCCATAAGGGCTACGGCGTTCAGAGGATCGCGACAACCCTCTTTATGTCTGCGAACGGCGTTTTCGGCATCCCCCTGAGGGTCATGACCCAATTTATTTTTCTTTTTATTGCCTTTGGCGCCTTTTTCGAGTCCTGCGGCGGCACGGCGTTCTTTGTCGACATGGCCAGTTCAATGTTCGGGAAGTTGCGGGGGGGGCCGGCGAAGGTTTCCGTGGCCGTCAGCGGCATGATGGGGACGATCTCCGGGAGCGCCGTGGCCAATACCGTGACCACAGGGACATTGACCATCCCCCTCATGAAGCGAATCGGGTTCGAGCCTCATGTGGCCGGGGCCGTTGAGGCGGTGGCGTCAACGGGAGGCCAACTCATGCCCCCGGTCATGGGGGCCGCCGCCTTTGTCATGGCGGAGTATTTGGGAGTCCCCTATATTTCCATCTGCAAGGCCGCCTTGATCCCCGCCATCCTCTATTACCTCGCTATTTTCAGTGTCGTCCACTTCTACTCCTTGAAGATCGGGATCCAGGGTATGCCCGCAAAAGACATCCCCTCCCTGAAAAAGGTCTTCTATGAGAAATGGATCTTTATCGTCCCCTTGCTGGTGCTGATCCTCATTCTTATAGAGGACTATTCCCCGCGGGTGGCCGTGCTCTATGCCATCTTGGCGACCATCGTCATGAGCCTGTTCAAGAAGGAGAGCAGGATGACCTTCCCCAGGATATTAAACGCCCTTGCGTCAACAGCCTATAATTCCATCATGGTCGTCGGTGCCTGCGCCACTGCGGGAATCGTGATCGGGGTGGTCCTGCTGACGGGGATGGGGGCCAAGATTACCTCCCTGGTCATCAATCTTTCGGCGGGTTCCTTGACCATCGCCCTTCCCATCGTGATGTTGGCCAGCCTCCTCTTCGGAATGGGGCTCCCCACGGTGGTCTGTTATGTCCTGCTGGCCGCAACGGTCGCCCCCTCTCTGGTGGATATGGGGATTACACCTCTCGCCGCCCATCTCTTTATCTTTTATTTCGGAATGCTCTGCATGGTCACCCCTCCTGTGGCATTTGCCTCCTATGCCGGAGCAGCCATTGCCAAGGCCGATCCCATGAAGACCGGATGGACCGCCTGGACATTTGCCCTGGCCGGTTTCCTGTTGCCTTACATGTTTGTTTACAACCAGAACCTCCTGCTGATGGGATCCGTAGTCGATATCAGCCTGGCTGTTTTCACTTCCATCATAGGGGTCATCTGTCTGGGGGCAGGAATCATCGGGTACCTTATTAAAGAAACCCGGATTTACGACAGACTCTTGCTCTTCGCGGCCGCCTTCCTGTTGATCAAGCCGGGATTGGTCACAGATGTTCTCGGGTTGTTGTGTGTCGGAACTGTTGCCTTTATCCAATTCAGAAAAACGAAGGCTGCCGTCTGATTACGTGAGGAGGCTGTCCCAGTCAAGGGTCTATAAGGTCTTGTGCAGGAAATGATCGTCATCCACTACCTGAAAAGAAAGATCCGCAAAAACCTTTGCGGCGACCAATTCCTCGTGATTGGATATGATCACCTCTTCACAGCACCCCAATCGACAAACTGCCGCGCAGCCATCCCTTCCTTGATGATTGTCGGTGTCGATTCCGGTAATGAAAGCCGCCACGGCCATTATGAAGGTAAAGGCGAGTTCTCTCCTGCTGCTCGACAAAAAAACCGGGAAACTCTACTTCGAGGTCGCGACCGGCGAAAAGGGTGAAGAGGTCAGAAAATATGTGCTCGATGTGGGGGAGGGCATAGCCGGTCTCGTTGCAGAAAAGGGGGGGAGCCGCTCCTTATCCCGGATGTGAGTAAAGACCCCCGATGGCACACATCAAATAATAAAAGCGTAAAAGATCAATATTAAAATGTTTAATGGTATTATTAATCCGTGAAGAAAGAAGTCCTGCCCCCTCTGGGTTCTTTTCAATGGCCCCTTCAATCTTCAGCCGGGGGATACCGGCCCATCTCAGATTCTCGGGATGAGATGAAGGTCTAATAGAACGTCTCGATAAAGGCCTCCACATCCGCCCGGGATTTATTAAAGGGTCCCGAAACTTCCAGTTTCAGGGACGTCAGTGCCGCCGCAAATTTGACGGCATCAGCGGGGCCTTTGAAGAACTTCTCTGTCATGTAAGATGTAAAGCACGTGTCTCCGCGGCCCGTTCTACCGGCCGAGCCTCTGTTCTTTAACGGCGCGGACACCACCCCGGAACAGTCTGCGGCGACCAGTTCGGTGTGGTGGGAGATGATCACCTCTTTTGCGCCCCAGTCCAGAAATTTTTCAGCGGCACGAACCCTGCCGGTATGTTCCGCCGTATCAAATCCCGTGATAAAAGCGGCCTCCGCAGCATCCGCCTTGAAGAACCGGCACAGGGGCAGTATCTCCATTTTTTCTTCCCAGTCCACGTATTTCACGGCTCCGTCCGGAAAAACCTTTCGCAGCAGGCCCTGAACATCGAGGGCGAGCGGGGCCCTTTCCGACAATCGGCGAAGGACACTGGTGTCTACTTCTCCGGTAAAGAGGCTGCAGAAATGGATGAGTTCGGCGGAAAACGCGGGAAAATCTTCCACCTCATAGGGGGCCGCCGTTTTCAGATTGGTAATGACCCGCTGCTCCATGGTTTCCGTGGGGTAGTCCATCCTGCTCAGGACCGTTTCAGGGGATTCACGCCAGAAAAGGTCTTCCTCTGCAACCGGAAATGCCTTCAGGCGATCACGGTCCCCGGGTGCGGTCTTGGTCAGAACACCTACGGTATAACCCAGTTGATATGCGGTCCCCACGGCGAACAGGATCGGACCGGAGGTCATTTCGTATTCTTCGTTGGGCGTCTTGATGATATCAATGGCGACGTTCCCGAAATAAAAAATATCGTATTTTTTTTTCATCTCACCCTATTCCCCTTCTTGCTGCCGCAAGCCGAATGCCAATCGCCAGTCTCTTCGGGCAAGTGCCTCCCAGAACTCCCGGTCGCTATCTTTCCAGCCCTTCCCGAATCTCTTTTCATAGTAGTCGCCCAATCTCTCAAGCCACGAAGACCAATAGTTTTCTCCCTTCTCCTTTGCCTTTAACACATCATCGATAAACGAGGTGATGTTGATCATCTCTTCCTTTGGCACAA
>JAZDGZ010000436.1:0-2218 GCA_043806375.1 Pseudomonadota bacterium
GTGCAGGAACTGTTGGGACATGCCAATGTCGTCACCACCATGATCTACCCTCACGTACTGAACAGGCCCGGCCTCTCAGTAAAGAGCCCGGCGGATATCTGAAGACGGAGTAAATGAGGGGACATCCTATATTCCCCCTAAATGAGGGGGTTGATCAAAATATTCAATTTACCGCTTCTGAATCCCTTTTATTGAAATAGAGAATGGATCTAAACTAATTTTGAAAGTTTTGAGCAACGTCCCCTCCGACAAATGGGCTTTCCTCCTCTGTTGGGAACAAGCTGAAATTATCACCTTTTATTCAAACATGTCAAGTTCCTAACCCGGCGTAGCGGGAACCAAATAGGAATGCCGGGAAACTCGAAATCCGAATATCGAAATCCGAAACAAATCCAAAATTCAAATGCTCAAAAATTTCAAACAAAATAAGAGTCAAGAGCAGATTTAGCCCCTTTGCAAGATCTGTTTTACGTCCCTGGAATGCCGCTGAAATCCATAACAGTCGATGTTTCAGGGAATCGCAGAGAGCCACTGCCAGGCAGGGACAACAAGGATTTGCCGACCGTCTTTTGACAATTGGCGATAACCCCCGGCCATATTGGTGAGTTGAACGGCAGGTACGTCTAAAAACGCCTGGAATTTTAGAAGGGCCGGGGACGGCTGGGTTTCGGAAAGTTTCGTCTCAACCAAGAGGAACGGCTGGTTTTCGTTGGCCAGGAGGAAATCGACCTCTTGCTGTTCCTTATTCTTGATGAAATGCAGTGAAAATCTTCCCCAGCCCATCTCATTCCAAAGGGTAACTGCCCGGTAAAGTTCCATGGCCACCATGTTTTCGAATCGGGCAGCGGGATCTTTGATCCGGGGGATATCCCAGAGGTAGATTTTGCGCTCCTTTTGGATGGCGCGGGAAATTTTTCGGGTCCAGGGCGTCAAACTGAAGACCAAAAAAAACCGCTCGAATGCCGAAAGCCAGTTGCGGATCGTATTGTAGGATAGTTTGAGGACGCTGCCCAAAGACGGAATGGAAATTGGACTCCCAACCTTCGAAGGCAGCAAGTGGTAGAGAGTTTCCAGATCACCGATGGCCTGGATATTGGTCAGGTCCCGAATATCTTCTCGAATCAGTTGTTGCGAATAGGCGTTGGACCACCTGCGGTAGGAGGCCTCTCGTCCGCTGAGAAAAGGCTCCGGGAATCCGCTGAATTGTTCGAGGCTTGACCAGGTTTTCTTCCTTTCAGTCTCTTTCTCGGGTTGGACGTCTAACAGGTGCCTGCTAAAGTCGTCAAAGTCACGGGCGCCGCCAGCCAATTCGGTTAGCGTAAACGGCCAGAGATGGAAAAGATAGTATCGTCCGGCCAGAGAGTCCCCACCTTTCTGATAAATATCCAATCGCCCGCTCCCGCTTGCTAAAAACTTAAATTCCCTGTGAAAGCGATCGTAAACTCCTTTCAGGTAGTTTTTCCAGTCCCGGTATTTATGAATCTCGTCGAATACGATTAACGGCAGCGAGCTATTGCGGCGTTCGATTTCCTGGAAGAAGAACGGATTTTCAAGCAAGCGGGTTCGGTCTTCGGGAATATCCCAGTTGAGGTAGAGACGATTGGCAAATTCCTCCGAAATCATTTGCGCCAAGGTCGTTTTGCCACTCTGGCGGGGGCCGGACAGGAAAAATAGTCATATTAAAAACGGGATCAAAAACCGAAGACTTGCTTCACTTGAATATCCACTGAGAAGTTTTGCTGAAACCGGCCACAATTTACCGGAAGGCAAGGCAGGAGAGCCGCCTGCAGAAGGAAGCTATTAATTGGTGGCAAAGATTTCCACCTTGGGTCACCTTCGGCGAGAGCCAATTTTCCTTGCGTTACGATTACTTCCATGATAAAAATCATCACGTACTTATTAGAATGATTCGCAATTAGCGATCAGCGAAAGATATCAAGCTGATGGCTAATTGCTTTTTGCAAGGAGGAATACATGGAGCGGACGCTTTCAATTATCAAGCCTGACGGAGTGGCGAAGGGTTTAATCGGGGAAGTGATCAAAAGGTTTGAAAATGCCGGACTGAAGATCGCAGGCATGAAGATGATCCACATGTCCAAGAAGGAAGCGGAAGGGTTCTACGCAGTTCACCGGGGCAAGAAATTTTATGATGGCCTGACGGATTTCATGTCTTCGGGGCCCTGCGTCGTGATGATCCTCGAAGGGCCCAACGCCATCG
>JAZDGZ010000437.1:0-3832 GCA_043806375.1 Pseudomonadota bacterium
GTTGCCCTCTGTGTGGCGGTAGCCCGCACGGGCGGGGACCAGGTCATTTAGTTTTGCCAGGATGTCCTCACAAACGGCAGGGTCGGCCCCTTCGTTGATGGTGATCCCGGCGGTGGTGTGGGGAACATAGACCACGCACACCCCATCCTCTATGCCGATACGGGATACCTCCTTTTGGACAGAGGAGGTGATATCGACCATTTCGGTCCTGGAACTGGTCTTAACGCTGATAGCCGTGGCCATGGTATGCTCCTTTCAGATTGTCGCACGTTCTATCTCTGACAGGCTGTCTTTTCATTCCGGCTTCTGACTCCTGGATTCTGGATTCTCACCTACGGCAGGATGATTCGAGAGGAGGAATCACCCCCTGCTTTTGTCGATCCTTTAGTCTTAGGGCCGAATTGAAGAACCTTGTGGAGACTGCGGTCAAGAAGGGCCTTGAGAAAAGGGTTCACCCTCAACAGGGTATCCTTTTCGTCCAACGAGAGGGCGGCAGCCAGGGATAGCCGGGCATGGGTCTCTTCGCCGAGTTTAAAGAAGGTATAGGCCATCTCTTCCAGGCGGCCTTTCACGAGTGCCCGTTTTGCATCCGGATAGAGCTTTAGGAGACTGCTTTCCTTGATCTCTTTGATTCGCTCAAGCCTCTGGCCTTGAGAGACAAGGATGGGGCTCTCTTCGGCCTTGATGATCTCCGCCACTATGGGTTTTAACTCCTCCAGGTCAATGACCCATGTGACCATGAGTTCGTGTTCGAGAAGTTTCTGGATCTGAGATTCCGTCAAGATGTTCTGGGCGGGGCTATCTAGCGACAAGAGGTCATGAATCGGTGGTCGATCAAGGAGGGGCGCCTTTTCCAAGAGCCATGGTCGAAGCTGCAAGTAGTGATTTGCCGACCGCCCCGTCCCTTTTTGGTCATAGGCCCTTTCAAGGACAGTGGCTGCATGGGATAGGGTCGTCTTAACCATATCAGGGACCCTTTTGAAAAAGATCTCCTCCACCTCCCGGGCCTGTTTTCTGTTGTAGGGGCCATAGATGAACTCCATAATGCCCTGCTCATCATTGACGACCCCCATGCCGAGGTCCAGCCCCTTCATATGGGGGACGGAGACAAAGACGGCCCGGCTTCCCATCCCGTCGACGGGCCCCAGGTAGGCGGAGGACTCGGGCTGTTCTATCTTTTTGAAGACCGGTTGCGCCGCCTCCCGGTCATCCTTTTCCGGCAGGGTTACACCACGTTGGCGGAGCTTGAAAAGGGCCTTCTTGACGGCCTTCCGAACCTCCTTCTGGTCAAAGACCTCGCTGACGGCCGCGAGGATACCGGGGGTTTCCGGGGCTTGGATCGGCAAATTATCCACCAAGGCCCGGGCAAGCCCGGGGGTGGGTATCTGTTCTTTCAAGTTGGAGGGGCTGATCCGCTGGAGATCTCCAAGAAGGTTCTCCAAAGGGGTTTTCTCCTCCGATAACAGGGTGGGGGAGGCCGCGATACTTTTTTTTGGGGGTTTTTTCTTTTTACCCACTTTCAGTCCGACTCCTTCTTATGCCCGGCAGGCGGTATCCTGATTTGGTTCTTTCTTGCCGTGACCTCTCCGTTCATTTAAACCTCTTTCAGGAAGTCTTTTCTTACTTTATTACCCCGAAAAGATCAATGAGAAAAGCCACATGGATTTACTTGACTTGGGTTGTCCGCCACCTTTATATTGAATTTTCCGTCATTCGAAAATAGTGAATCGAACTTTCTTTCAGGGCGAATCTTATGTCCTACAGTTCCGATCTCGAGGGTTTGAGCCATAGGCTTGGCTATGCATTCAAGCGGCCCGATTTGCTGGGAGAGGCCATCAGACACTCCTCCTACGTGAACGAGTTGGGAGCGTCCGGGCTGGCAGACAATGAAAGGCTTGAATTCCTTGGAGATGCAGTGCTTGATCTGGCCATAAGCCATATTCTCATGGAGCTGCTAGCGGAGGCAAAGGAAGGGGATCTGTCGAAACTGAGGGCCTCGGTGGTCAACGAAAAGAGCCTCAGTCAGGTCGCCATGGACCTGGGTCTGGGGGATTATCTTCTCCTCGGCAGGGGCGAGGAGATCACGGGCGGCAGGGAAAAGCCTTCCATTCTTGCCAATTCCCTTGAGGCGCTTCTAGGGGCCATCTATCTGGATGCAGGATTTACCGAGACCAAGGAAATAATCCACAGATTGTTCATCCCCTTTCTTGGGAAAACAGACGCAGGAGACCTGATGGAGGATTTCAAGAGCCTGCTCCAGGAATTTACACAAATGACCTTTAAGACCAGACCCGAATACGTCCTGGCAGATGAGAGCGGGCCTCCCCATGAGAAGGTATTCAAGGTGGCCCTTCACCTCAACGGGGAGGTGATAGGCAAGGGTGAGGGAAAGAGTAAGAAGGAGGCGGAACAGAGGGCGGCAAAGGAGGCGCTTTTTTGTCTGAAAAGAGATCAAGAAAACCCCTGATTGTCCCCATATTTATGCCCAATGAGGGTTGCCCCGACAGGTGCATCTACTGCCATCAGGAAAAGATCACGGCTCAGGCCACCCGAATTCTGGATCCGGTAACGGTCAGAGGGATCCTCGAATCGGCTGTGGGGTCGGCCAAGTTTGATCGGGGGAGGCGACGAGAGGTTGCCTTCTATGGCGGGACCTTTACGAGATTGCCTTTGGTCCGGATGGCAGAGCTCCTGGATGCGGTCGCTCCCTACCTGAAGGAAGGAACCTTCGATTCCATCCGGGTATCCACACGGCCCGACGCGATCGATGAGGAGAGGCTCGATTTGCTGAGGCAGTTCGGTGTTGATACGGTGGAGTTGGGCGCCCAGTCCATGGACGACGAGGTCCTGGCCCTCAGCCGGAGAGGATATGCTGCAAGGCATATCCTCTCATCGGCCCGTCTGTTAAGGGAGTATGGTTTCAAGGTGGGCATTCAGCTCATGCCGGGACTTCCAGGAGACTCGGAAGAGAAGTTTATGGAGACCGTGGAAGAGGTCACGAGACTTCGTCCGGATATGGTGAGGCTTTACCCAACGGTCGTCATCCGTGGAACCGAATTGGCGAGGTGGTATATGGAGGGGAGGTATCGGCCTCTGGGGCTTGAAGAGGCGGTCAGGATCTGCCGAGAAAGCTGCATCCGGTTGGAAGGGAAGGGGATTCCGGTGATCAGGATCGGGTTGATGTCGTCCCCCTCTCTCCTGGAGCAAGGCCAGATCATGGCCGGACCATGGCATGAGGCCTTCGGCTTTCTGGTGCGATCCGATATCTTTCACAAAGGAGTGGAACCGTATCTGCCAAAGCCGGGCCAAGCCAATAAGATCAGGATCAGGGTTTCCCCAAGGGAGATCCCTCTTGTGAGGGGTTACAAGAATGCCGGTCTTCGGGCCATAGAGCTCAAGACAGGCGCAAGGGTCGAAGGCGTGTTTCCGGATGATGGTCTCGCTTACGGAAAGATCGAGGTTGAAGGGGTATGACCTTTCTTTCAGGTTTCATCGCCATCGTAGGCCCTCCAAACGTCGGCAAATCCACCCTTCTGAACCGCCTTCTGGGCGCAAAGGTGGCCATTGTCTCCCCAAAGCCCCAAACGACTCGAAACCGCGTTCTCGGCATTTATCATGGAGAGGATCACCAAATGGTCTTCATGGATACCCCCGGTATTCATAAGACGCTCTCCCCGCTGCACAAGAGCATGGTGGCTTCAGCCCAATCGGCTTTTCAAGAGGTGGACATCGTGGGGGTGATGATAGAAATGCCCCGCCCCGAGTCGCAAGATATGCCGTTGATCCTGAAGAGCCTGAAAAAGGTGAAGAAACCTTCTCTTCTCATCATCAA
>JAZDGZ010000438.1:0-5380 GCA_043806375.1 Pseudomonadota bacterium
GTTGTCAATAGCATCAACGCACCCTGACCAGTCTTGACCGTTTTTGATGAAACCCCCCTCACCCCCCCCTTTTACCCAAAGGGGGAGACCGGTCAGCTCCGGCGCCGTCGAAGGGGGTGAACCCTGGTCGCCTCTGGCACCGCCGAAGGCGGGTTAACCTCTACATGTTGAACGATCATGGACAAATACTCTTACCGGTCCCAGGTCTTCTGGAATCGGTATGCAAACAATGCCTCTGTCATGAATTTGATTTGAGAGGTTATTTTCGTCTATCGGTATCCCCGCCTGCCGGTTGGCGGGCAGGTCCCGATAGACGAAAAGATAAATCTGGCTTTCTGCGCCCTCTGGTGCGCCAGGAAAAACCTGGCTGATCTATATGACTGAAAGGTGTCATGCATGTCAATTGCTCGTTCAACATGTAGCTGCGGCCTCCCGTGGAGGGTAACCGAGAACGGGGAGCAGGCCGGTCCCTTTGCTTTGCTGGAAGGGGCGAAAGGAAGGGAACCTTCCCGGACAACGAAGGCGCGAGCCCTAACGCAAGTGAACCTGATTCGGCCTCGTTACGCTGACACGGCGGTGGCCAGCCTCCCAGAGATGGTGAAGCCTGATACCGGCAGGGAAGAAACGAGCGTGAGCACCTGCCGAACCGCCCGGGGTGATTGAGGAGAGCGCGTGCCGAAAGATCAGTCGAGGAACCTGGGAGACCCGGCGCGGGGTTTGTGTCGAAAGGCATAAACGACGCCCCTAGGGAATCAATAACCTGGGGAGCGCCTGTGGCCGGGAGTCGGAGTGGCCCATAGTAGCAAAGAAGTCTGTGAAAGGAGATGGAGCGAAGGGGCCACACTTCAGTCGTGTTTTGATCGAAGGAGGGAGAAACCGCTTGAGCCGAAAGCGCTCCATTACGGAATGGATGGCAGAAGGGTTCCAACCGGAATCCGGGATGCCGGAGAAGGTCTCTCTTCTGAGATGGAAACTGGGCTTGAAGGCTAAGCAAGATCGTCAGTTCCGGTTTTATGTTCTGTATGACCGGGTGTTTCGCCGCGATGTGCTTGAGACGGCATGGACTCGGGTGAGGGCGAACCAAGGGGCACCGGGAGTGGATGGGGTAACCATCCGAAGGATAGAGGAGCGGGAAGGTGGAGTGAAAGCGTTTCTCGGTGATATTGAGAAAGAGCTCAGGAACAAGACTTACCGACCTCTGCCGGTGCGCCGCGTGTACATTGCTAAGGCCAACGGCAAGCTGAGACCCCTGGGGATTCCCTGTGTAAGGGATCGGGTGGTGCAGATGGCCGTGCTCTTGGTGATTGAGCCGATCTTTGAGGCAGACTTTCTGGATTGCTCTTATGGATTTCGACCTGGGCGAAGAGCTCAGGGGGCCATGGAGGAGATCAGGAAGAACCTGCATGAGGGGCGGCAGGAGGTGTATGACGCGGATCTGAGCAGTTACTTTGACAGCATTCCTCATGACAAACTGATGCAGATGGTAGAGAGACGGATAGCAGACCGGTCGGTCCTGAAACTGATCCGAATGTGGCTTCGATGTCCGGTGATAGAAGAAGGAAACAGGGGAGGTGGACGTAAAGCGCGTAAGGGCACACCGCAGGGAGGAGTGATCTCCCCTCTGCTGGCCAACATCTATCTTCATGGGATGGATGTGGCGTTTCATGAGGAAAAGGATGGCCCTTATCGAGCCACCAACGCTCGACTGGTAAGATATGCCGATGATTTTGTCATCCTGGCCCGGTATATAGGGCCACGCATCGTGAGGTGGATAGAGGGGAAGCTTGAAGAGGGCCTTGGGCTGGAAGTGAACCGGGACAAGACGAGCATCGTGCGGATGGCAGAGCGGGGTGAACCCCTGGACTTCCTTGGATTTACCCTGCGCTACGACCGCGATCTGAAGGGAAGGAGCAGGAGATATCTGAATATCTTTCCCTCGGAGAAGGCCGTAGGCCGACTTCGGGACAAAGTCCGGGCAAAGACTGTCAGCGGGTATAAGAAACCCCTCCGGGAGGCCATTGAGGAAGTCAATGTAATCCTTCGGGGATGGGCGAATTACTTTCGCTATGGTTATCCTCGGAAAGAGTTCCGAGACATCAACCACTTTGTGCGATGTCGGTTTCAGCGGTTTCTGATGAACCGGAGCCAACGACGTAGCAAGCCACTGAGACAGGGGGAGAGTCTGTACGCGGGATTGAAGCGTTATGGACTGATATACCTGTAAGGGTTGCACGTCGTCAACTCCTTGCGAATGCCTTAGAGCAAGAGACTGTCGGAGAGCCGGATGCGGGAAATCTGCATGTCCGGTTCGACGAGGGGGAGGGCAGCAAGGGTTGCAGGGCCTGCTGGCTATTTGCCACGCCGCTCGAAAGAGCCGATACTCTGGAAGTCAGTGGCCTAAACATTCAGTGCTCCCTCTCTACTCTACCGTCTCTGGTGCGCCAGGAAAAACCTGGCTGATCTATATGACTGAAAGGTGTCATGCATGTCAATTGCTCGTTCAACATGTAGCTGCGGCCTCCCGTGGAGGGCAACCAAAACCGGGAAGTAGGCCGGTCTCTTGGCTTCGCTGCAAGAGGCGAAAGGGAGAGATACTCCCTGGACAACGAAGGCGCGAGCCCTAACGCAAGTGAACCTGATTCGGCCTCGTTACGCTTACATGGCGGCGGCCAGCCTTCCAGAGATGGTGAAGCCTGCCACCAGCGGGGAAGAAACGAGCGTAAGCCCCCGCTGGGCTGCCCGGGGTGGTTGAGGAGAGCGCGTGCCGAAAGATCAGTCGAGGAACCTGGGAGGCCCGGCACGGTGTTTATGCCGAGAGGCATGAACGACGCCCCTGGGGAATCAATAACCTGGGAAGCGACCGTGGCCGGGAGTCGGAATGGCCCATAGTAGTGAGGAAGTCCCTGAAAGGGGATGGAGCGAAGGGGCCATACTTCAGTCATGTTTAGATCGAAGGAGGGAGAAACCGCTTGAGCCGTAAGCGCTCCACTACGGAATGGAAGGCGGAAGGGTTCCAAGTGGAACCTGGGATGCCGGAGAAGGTCTCTCTTCTGAGATGGAAACTGGGCTTGAAGGCTAAGCAAGAGTGTCAGTTCCGGTTTTACGTGCTGTATGACCGGGTTTTTCGCCGTGATGTCCTTGAGACGGCGTGGACTCGGGTGAGGGCGAACCAAGGGGCACCGGGAGTGGATGGGGTAACCATCCGGAGCATAGAGGAAAGTGGGGTAGGAGCCTTTCTCGATAGGATTGAGAAGGAGCTTCGCAGCAAGACCTACCGACCCCAGCCGGTGCGCCGCGTCTACATTGCTAAAGCCAACGGCAAATTGCGGCCCCTGGGGATTCCCTGTGTAAGGGACCGGGTGGTGCAGATGGCGGTGCTTTTGGTGATTGATCCGATCTTTGAAGCAGACTTTCTGGATTGTTCTCATGGATTTAGGCCAAAGCGGAGAGCGCAAGGAGCCATGGAACAGATCAAGAAGAACCTGGAGGTTGGACGGCGGGAAGTGTATGACGCGGATCTGAGCGGGTATTTTGACAGCATTCCCCACGACAAACTGATGCAGATGGTAGAGAGACGGATAGCCGACCGGGCGGTCCTGAAGCTGATCCGGATGTGGCTTCAGTGTCCGGTGGTAGAAGAAGGAAAAACGGGAGGTGGCAGCAAATCGCGAAAGGGCACACCCCAGGGAGGAGTGATCTCCCCTCTGTTGGCGAACATCTATCTTCACGGGATGGATTTGGCGTTTCATGAGGAAGAGGAAGGCCCTTACCGAGCTACCAACGCCCGGCTGGTGAGATATGCCGATGATTTTGTCATCTTGGCCCGATATATGGGGCCGCGCATCGTAAGATGGATAGAGGGGAAGCTGGAATCGGACCTTGGGCTGGAAGTGAACCGGGACAAGACAAGCGTCGTGCGAATGGGAGAGCGGGGTGAAACCCTGGACTTCTTGGGGTTTACCCTTCGCTACGACCGGGATCGGAAGGGAAGGAACAGGAGGTACTTGAATATCTTTCCCTCGAAGAAGGCCGTAGTGCGACTCCGGGACAAGATCCGGAGAAAGACCTATAGCGGATACAAGAAGCCGCTCCGGGAAGTGGTTGAGGAAGTCAACGTGATCCTGAGAGGATGGGCAAACTACTTTGGCTATGGGTATCCCAGGAAGGTGTTTCGGGACGTGAACCGATTTGTACGATGTCGGTTTGAGAAGTTTCTTGTAAACCGGAGCCAACGGCGGTGTAAGCCACTGAGGCAGGGGGAGAGTCTGCACGCGGGATTGAAGCGTTACGGGCTGATCTACCTGTAGTTCTTGCACGCCGTCAACTCCTTGCGAATGCCTTAGAGCGAGAGACTGTCGGAGAGCCGGATGCGGGAAATCCGCATGTCCGGTTCGACGAGGGGGAGGGCAGCAACAGTTGCATGGCCTGCTGGCTATTTGCCACGCCGCTCGAAAGGGCTGATACTTTGGAAGTCTGCGGCCTAAACAATCAGGGCTCCCTCTCTACTCTACCGGTGATAATTCTTTTTTGGTCAGGAATGGGCCGGAATGATGACTGAGGTTGTGAACATGGAGACGGCCCGTTTGGGCCTGGCGGTCAAGAGGGGCTACCGCAATTGGAGGAGACAATTTCAGGAGGATTTCGGGCTTGAGACAAGGCTTTCTGACCTTTCCGCCAGGACGCTTGCCTTGCTCTGCCAGGGAAGAGACAGGAGCACCTTTTTTATCTTCGACCTCATCATGAATCTAAAGAACCTGGGCTCAGGTCTTGAGTTTACCGATCTGAATGCAAAAGAGAAAATGGCGTTGATGGACCGCTATCTGTTTCTGTTAGACCGGATTCGCTTCGAGTACATGAAGAGGCTGGGTTGGCTGGAGGAATATCCGGGAGAGGAATGCAGCATCGTGGAGCTGATCATCCATTATGAGAGGCTGGCTCCGGGCCTTCAGGCAAAAATTCCCCAGCTCAGCCGAGATCATGCCGCCTATCAGGAGTTTTGTACCATGAACGCCTTTGAGAGAGAAGAGCTGATCAGGAAGCTGATACCTAAGGCCTTGAAGGCGATCCAGGATCATTCGACCACTTTGTAAACCTTGTCGCCTTCCCTGACCCTTTCTTTGACCTTGATGCCGACCATCTGACCTGCCTTGGCCTCTTCCACCGACTGGTTGTCGATCTCCAGACTCGCCACAGGCTCTGTGAAATCGGTGGTATGGCCGCTATACCTCAACAGGTCCCACTTCTTGATGCCTCCGCCCGTCACCTCAATAGCCGCCACACTCGGTTTCGCAAAGAATTTCACAATCAGACCGACTTGTTCCTCAGGCATGATTGACCCTCCTTAGGTTGGATTGGGTTTGCGAACTCATTAAAACCTATA
>JAZDGZ010000439.1:0-12866 GCA_043806375.1 Pseudomonadota bacterium
CTTTTCGGCAAAAACGGCATCGAGGTTACCCACCATTTCCGAATCGATCTCCCGCACATCATTGTATAGGATCTTCATCTCAAATGCCTTTGCCCTCTTGGCCAGTTCCGATCCGGTATTTCCAAGTCCGACGATTCCCAACGTTTTGCCTATCAGCTCAAATGTCGGGTTATCAGGCGTCAGGGTTCGAGGCCACCTCGCGTTCTTCACATGGTCATGCATGGTGATGAGGTGCCGCGCGACTGCGAGAATCAGCATGATCCCGTGCTCCCCCACCGACTCCTTGTTTACCCCCTCAAGGTTGCAGCAATATATGCCGCGCTCCCGTGTGATTTCCAGACAACCTTCGAGCACATCATATCCGGCGCCAAAACGCTGGACGATCTTTAGATTAGGCGCTGCCCTAATCACTTCCTCGGTCACCAGGTCCTTCCAGGTCAAAATCGCCTCTCTGTCTCGAAGCAACTCCAGATCCTTCGGGTCCCAGGTTCTGTCAGGCCGCATCGAGATCCGAACATAGTCACTCCCCGGCGGGGCAACCGTTTCAAGGTCCGTCTCGTCCTTCATCAGATATGCCAGTTTCATGCAAATACCCTCTTTGACTTTGATACGGCCCAGACATTCCCGATGCCGCCTTGCTGGTAATCAGGAATCGTCCCAAACCTACCGATACCATTAATGGGTTAAGAATTAGACGGTGGATTTGGGCGCCTTACCTCTCCTTTACACCCAAAAAGTTCACTTGGAACCCGATCTCTTTTCAACAAAACATTCCTCAGAGGGCGAGATCAAACGGCTTTTAGTGCCTTTGAGGCCTTGCTGACGTCCTTGGCCTTCACCCAGAAGATCGCCCCGTAGCGCCCACCCCCGGCGCTGACCGCGTCCACGGCGGTTACGTTGATTTTCGCGTCCGCCAGATTCTTGAGCATCTCCGCGACTGCGCCCGGCCGGTCCTGGCCCTGGACCAGGAACCCGGTCTTTTTCGGCCGCACCTTCAGCTTTGCCCGGGTCAGGGCCTTCCGGAAAAGCGTGGCGTCCTCGGGGATGAAGTCGAGCTGCGCACGCCGCCCGCGGGGGAACCCGCTGAAGGCCAGGAGATTTACCCCGGCCTGACTCAGCGCCTGAAGAACCCGGACAGCCTCTCCCGATTTGTCAGCCACATCCATAGCAAAGTACCCCACCTTTCTGATCGTGTCCGCCATTGTGCACCTCCTTGTTGGTGATGGTTGTGAAAAGTCAAAGTTGAGTGCCGATATTCCTGAAATCCATTGTTGTGGGTATAAAAATATATAGTCTATACTCTTCCTGGCCCAACTTCACCTTAAAGGGGCATGCTCCCTTGAAAGCGACAGACCCTCGGCGGGACATCCCGCGGTATCGCAAGGAAGGTCGGCAGATGATACCAGGCTTCTCCATAAGGACCCTCCTGAATGGAGTAGAAAAGAGCGGAGGGCACAATAATGAAACCAATAAGAGGAGGAAATGCAACCAAAGTCAAGAAAAAATGAGGCTGATCTGGAAAGATCAGATATGCTATATTGCCTGGAGCTGGTAGGAAAGGAGTGACATAAAGCAATGAGCCGATACTTGATCCTGGATGTAGGTGCGGGGACCATGGACATCCTTTATCACGACACCCAGTCGCAGCAGCACTACAAGGCGGTTGCGAAATCCCCTGTCAAGTCCATCGCCGAGGAAGCGGAAGGCCTCTCGGGCAAACTCCTGCTTCTTGGCACAGAGATGGGAGGGGGAGCCCTCTCGAGGGTCCTGGCAGAGAGGGCAAAGAGATCCGAGGTCATCATGTCCCTGTCGGCAGCTCCCACCGTGCACCACAACCTGGAGAGGGTGCGTTCCATGGGGATCCAGGTGGTGGACGATTCGGAGGCTGAGGGGCTTTTGGACAAGGGGGAATACAACACCCTCATTCTGGGGGATCTCCAACCGGACAGGTTGGAAAAGATCATCACCGGGTTAGGCG
Organism: Pseudomonadota bacterium; assembly: GCA_043806375.1. Classification (GTDB taxonomy): domain Bacteria; phylum Desulfobacterota; class DSM-4660; order Desulfatiglandales; family HGW-15; genus JAZDGZ01. Next base: position 1,979 of record JAZDGZ010000439.1, read on the forward strand.
TCCCTTTTGAATTCGATGTGGTCGGGATATGCGCCCAGGATCACGGGGTGCCGCCTGCCGGCGTATCCCATCTGAACTACCGACACCAGATCTTCCAGGCCCGCCTTGATGCAAACCCTTTTCCCCATGCCTTGCTTTACAGACATGACGAGATCCCCCCCACGTTCAGCCGCCTTAAAGCCATCTCAGAGCTGGCAAGGGAAGGCCTACCGACCAGGGAGGTCTATGTCATGGACAGCGGTATGGCGGCCATCCTCGGCGCCTCCACGGACCCCCAGGCAAAATCGCAAGAGAGGATCCTCGTCCTGGATGTGGCAACGTCCCACGCGGTCGGCGCTGCCCTAGAACATGGCGAGATGGCCGGTTTTTTTGAATACCATACCCATGAGATCACCCTTGAAAGGTTGGAAGCCCTCCTTGTCGACCTTGCCGATGGGAGATTGGTGCACGAAAAGATACTGGAAGAAGGGGGTCACGGTGCTTACACCCGCAAGGCCTTCGGATTCCAGTCCGTTGAGATGATCCTGGCCACGGGCCCCAAGCGGCGGCTGGTCGAAAAATCCCGCTTGCCCATCACCCTGGGAGCGCCCTTGGGGGATAACATGATGACCGGCACCGCGGGGGTTCTGGAGGCCATCAGGAGGCGTCAAGGCCTCGATCCGGTCTCCTCCTGGTGAGATCCTTATAGTACGCCTTGGTTTCAATGAATGCCATTGCAGCCCCGCTGGAGCGGGATCTCCGCCTGAGGTTTACCCTCCGCTGGAGGACCTCCCCGGGGTCGACACTGAGGGGACAAAACCGATTCCTCTCATAGAGGAAACAGGTGGTTTGGGCAACAGCCCCTCGAGTCGCCACAGGTTATGATCAAGTTCAAAAAACTATTGTAATAATCGGGAAGACACGGTAAAAACCAATGACCGTTTACGGAGCTCCTGGCCAAGAGATGCTCGAAGGAGGAGATGAAATGGGTTTTGTTCAGGATTTTTTTGTGTGCACCAACTGTCAGAGCAAGGACTTCAAGCGTATCTACAACTTTTCGATCCGCTTTTATGGCGTCAACTTTTCGGATGACCTGATCTACGATAAGCGGACCGAGGAGACTTACCAGTGCGCGAATTGCCACGAGACTTTTACGGTGGATCAGATTGACGAGGGGCTTGCAGCCCTCAGGAAGAGGCGGAAAATGGCGGTTTAAGCCTCTCGCTTTCGCGCGGGACTCAAAAGCGTGAACCCCCGGTGGATAGGCGTGAATCTCAAAAAAATGATTTACAAAGGCGCCATGTGAGACACCCGAAAGAATCTAATCCTGAATACCTAACCGACTTAGAGCTTTTTGCCCCCTCTTTCGTAGAATTGAAACTTGTATGAGCCCAGTTCGATGGTGTCAAAATCCTTGAGAGCCACACTCTCCTTGACAACCTCACCATTGACCTTCAATTTGGTCATGCCTCCCTGAAAAGAGATCGTGTAACCCGTAGGCCTATGGCTGATCGTTGCAGCGGTCGACCCCATCAGTATGCCGGAGAGCCGTATCTCAGAAGTCTCGGCCTTGCCTATCTTGGTGAGCTTCTTGGTCAGCGCGATCTCCCCTAAACCAGAACTGTCGATGAAGCTCACCACGCCTATCTTCTCAGGCACACTGGTCGAGGGGGTCGCCTTTTGTTTTGCCATAAGGTCCCTGTGCTTAGCTGTGTCCAGCACCATCGTCTTGCCCATGGCCAACTTTTTCTCTATCTCTTCTGCCTCAGACGTCGAACCCTTTTCCGAGGTCATAAAGAAAATCACATGTTTTCCGATGAGGATCATGTCTCCATGAGAGAGCTTATGGGATACGACCTTCTGATTATTCACAAAGGTGCCATTGGTACTTTGAAGGTCCGTGAGGATGTAATCCGAGCCGGCCAGATCGATCCTCGCATGGTACCCTGATACGGCAAGGTTATCGATGGGAATGGTATTGTCCTCTTGGCGGCCGATAGTTATACCCGTTTTCACAAAAGGGTATTCCTTGATGACCTGCTCGTTGAACGTCAGGAGCAATCTGACCATGACTTACCCTCCGGCCTTTTGATACAAGTTATTTTATCCTTATAATAAATAAAATAGCAATATAAAATGCGTTCGAGGCTTAAATTTATTAATAATCCTTTTTAAGCTTATGACGAAACCCGCCGAAAAAGCCCCTAAGCCTCTGGATGGGGCCTTCAGTTCGCCCCTTATCGTCAGACAAAAAGATGGAGACGACGGTCGTGTTGTCGGGCGCACCCCGACTGAGGGCCTTTTCAACAAGCTTTCGGCATAAGGGTTCAGGATGATCCTCCTGTTGGGTCATTTGGAGTATCTCTTCATCACGCACAACGTCTGTGAGACCATCCGTGCAAAGGATGAAACGGTCATTGTGCGAAGGCTCCAGTTCATAGACTTCCGGATCAACCTTCTCAGCGGAACCCAGGTTCCTGGTTAGGACGTGCCTGATGGGAGAGTTCATCGCCTCTTCCGGTTTCATAACGCCCATCTCAATCTGTTCAGCGACCACCGTGTGATCCCTGGAGAGTCTTTCGAGACGTTCGGCCCTAACCATATAGATGCGACTGTCACCGATGTTTGCAGCAATGACCCGGCCTGGTGTCACGAGGAGGAGGACCACGGTGGTGCCCATGCCGTGGTACTGCTCGTACTCCCCCGCCATCTCGTAGATCACCCGGTTCGCCAGCCGAATGCTGCTTGCGACGTAATTGCCCTGCCTGCTCAGGGATTCATCCGGATATCCGAAGAGCTCGTCCTCAGGGGTTTCCTCTTTTCTCCACCTGCGGAAGCTCTTATTGATCAGTTCCACGGCCATCGCGCTGGCCACATCGCCTGCCAAATGGCCCCCCATCCCGTCAGCAACCACGTACAGCCCCAAGGAGTCTTCCATGGAAAACGAATCCTCGTTCGCCTCCCTGACCAATCCTGTGTCCGATAATCCTGAAGCTTTTACTTCCAACTCAACTCCGTTTCTGAAAAAATGATGAATAAAAGGGCATGCGGGCTTCAAAGGGTCCTCAATGATGCCCTACAAAATGTTTCTTTTTAGGCGCCTCTCTTCTTTTTCAAAAGATCCATCTTTAGAACAAGGACTCTCAGGACCTTTGACATCTCCCCGGCGCTCTGGAATCGATCTTTCGGGTCCTTGGCCAAGGCCTTATCAACGATCTGCCCGAAAGGCCTTGGGATCTTAGGATTATAGTAGTTCAGCGGGGGATGCCTCACCTGGGTAATCTGATATAAAAGGCTGCTCAGGTTATCCCCATGGAAAGGCAGTTCACCCGTGAGAAGCTGGAAGAATAGCACCCCCAGGGAAAAGATATCTGAGCGCAGGTCGATCTTCTGCCCCATGATCTGTTCCGGTGACATATAGTTCGGCGTACCCAGAATGACCCCTGCTTTGGTTCTGGATGAGGATATGGCCTTTGCAATGCCGAAATCGGTGACCTTGATCCCCCCCCTTTTAAGAAGCATGATATTCGCCGGCTTTATATCCCTGTGAATGACATGCGCCTTGTGGGCGAATTCCAGGGCATCAGCAACGCTCGCAATAACGTAAAGAATCCGCCGAAGGGGAAGGAGGTTCCCTTTGGTTACAAATTTCTCCAGATCATACCCATCCAAATATTCCATAGCCATGTACGTCAGATCCCGATCCTCTCCCAAATCATAGATGGTCACGATGGAGATGTGGGAGAGCCGCCCGGCAATTTCTGCCTCCCTCAAAAACCTCTCCTTGATCTCCTGGATCACATCCTCATCAAACTCATCGGAGAATCGGATGGTCTTGATGGCTAAGAGGCGGTTAATTCTGGGATCCAGTGCCTTATAAACGAGGCCCATGGAGCCCCTTCCTATGGTCCCTAGGATCTCATAGCGCCCCACATGGGTGATCTCTTCGCCTTCAAGGTCCTCCAGAAAACTCGCGCCACTGACACCATCATGACTCTCTATGGTAGAAGATCGATCAGCTTCCCTCACCCTGGCCATGCGCCCGTCCAGGTCTTTGAATGGACCTTCCTGGTAAATATAGTCGTAGACCGCGAGGGCTTTGTCGGGCATCCGTTTTTTTTCATAATCCAGCCCGAGGTTATAGATGAGATCCTTGGTCTCCCCTTCCAGGGGCAGTTTTCTGAATTGATCAAAGGCAAGGTCAAGGAGTCCCTGACTCTGCAGGCTAAGGCAGAGGGATCGGTTCGCTTCGATAGATTCCTTGCTCAGCCCTTCAGAGCCAAAAAGATGCCGAACGGACATAACGACATAGATCGTCAAAACGCAGCCCGCAAGGTAAACGGTCTTTACCCACACCCCTATCATGGATAATAGCATGAATTCAGACATCAAGCATAGGGCGGCAATTCCTATGACTGCGCCGAGTCTCTCCAGTTGGCCCATACGAGGTAGGATGAAGACGGTCAGCAGGCTTACCAGGAGCATCACCAGGAGTTCGATGTAGACCACGTAAAACGGTCGCAGCACAACGTTCTTATTGAGAATGCTGTCCAGAACCCAAGCCGTGTATTCACTTTCAGACATGCCACGGTTTAGGGGCGTAGAAATCCTTCCCTCTTCAAAACCAAAACCCACGAGGGCGATCCTATTGCTGATCAGGGGCGGGACATTTTTCCCCTGCAGGACGTCCACGAATGAATATCGCGGAAACCCCACCTGGCCCCGGTTAAACCTTATGAGCATCTCCCCTTTGAATGTGGGGATGGTCTCACCCTTGAGTCTGATGTGCCCTTCCTCTACCAGGACTTGCTCGGGTCGCTCATCCAGATAGGCGATGGCCATTCTCAAGGGAAAGGAGGGCAGCAACGATCGTTTATATCTGACGAATAGGGGATGGGACCTGCCCCCCATCTTTTCTTCAGAGATGAGATTCGAATATCCGAGACCCAATGCGGCCTTGGCCAGCTCAGAAAAGGGAAGGTATAATTGGCTGACAGAATGCCTCTCCTTCAGGCCCTGGGGAACATCCCTTTCTGTCAAGAAATTGCCGGAAAGGGCAGTATCATCTCCCGCGGCAACAGTCTTCCAGCCGGTCCCCAACCGGCCAAAGACCGGCAAAACGAGATTTCCGCTGCGACGGATACTCTCCACGAGTCTCCGGTCATTGTCCAGGTTTTCCTCTACCCTCGCCAGCTCCTGCTGAACCCAGGAACCGATGGCAGTCTCTTTTTGGTTTGAAGCATAGGCCTCAAACCTTTCCCCAAAGGCCTGCACCTCTCTGAGACCGTCTGGCTTCTGCTTTTCTATAAGGGGAACATTGAGGCCTATGACTTTGGCCCCCTTCCCCTCCAGAAGGTCGATCATCTTTCCCATGAGGGCCCGGGGCCACGGCCATGAGCCAAGTGTATCCACACTCTTTTCATCGATCTCTACGAGAACAATCTTATGATCGACCTCCTTGGTTGGCAGGGAAAACCTGGATCCCGCGTCGAAGACCACCCTCTCCATTGCCTCGATCGGGGGAAGGCCGTAATAGGAAAAGGCCATAAATATCAAGAGAATGATGCTGCCTAAAACTGAATTCATATTTAAGCTTATTTTAGTCATTTATAACAAAAATGTCTCCAAAGCTATCCAAAATAAAGGAATATGTATCAAAATAACAACTTAATGTCAAAATCGACCGGTGAACGCCGATCCTTGGAGCCTGCTCCCGGAAGAGAGAGATGTTCAACGTCTATTCAGAACTTATCTCATACTGTTCGAGATGGAGATTCTCCTTTGCCAAGATGATAATGCGGCGGTTTATCCTTCTTTCCAGATCCATGATGGATTGCTGTTCCTCCTCTTTCAGGATCTGATCGAGTTCCGGGGCTACATAGACACAGATGCTTTCGCCATCCATCATAGAGGTTGTCTCTCTTTCCAGATCCCTGAATATCTCATAACAAATCGTCTTCTTCGATTTCAGGGATCCCCTTCCCTCACAGTAGAAGCATGGTTCGCTCAGGAATCTGTTGAGGTTTTCCCTTGTCCGCTTTCTTGTCATTTCAATGAGTCCCAGCTCAGACATCCGTAGTATGTGACTCTTGGCCTTGTCCTTGCTCAGGGCTTCTTTCAAGGTCGCGAATACGCGCTCCCGGTTGGCCTTTTTTTCCATGTCGATGAAGTCGATGACGACCAAGCCCCCCAGATTTCTCAGACGGAGTTGATAGGCGATCTCCTTTACTGCTTCAAGGTTGGTCTTTAGAATGGTCTCCTCCAGGTTCCTCGTCCCCACGTAACTCCCCGTGTTCACATCGATAGCCGTCAAGGCCTCCGTCAACTCAATAACGATGTACCCCCCTGATTTCAACCATATCTTCTTTTCCAAGGCCCGGGAGATCTCCATCTCAATGCCATAGGCGTCAAAGATAGGGTCGGTACCCTCGTAGAGCTCCACAGAGTACTTTAGCCGCGGCGCAGAGGTATCAATGAATTCCATGAGGTGGTTGTATTCCTCTTCCGAATCGATGATGAGCCGATCAACCTCCCTTGTGAACAGGTCCCGCACAGAGCGCAAGGAGATCGTTAGATCCTTGTACAAGAGCCCGGGACTGAACATCTTGGCCATTTTCTCCTGGATGTTGACCCACAGTTTCAACAGAAAATCCATTTCAGCCTTGAGCTTGCTCCTGTCGGTTCCCTCGCTCACGGTCCTCGCTATGAACCCGCAGTCAGCCGGCCTAATCTCATGAATAAGGCTTCTCAACCTATCTCTCTCCTCCTGGTCCTCGATTCGCCTTGAGATTCCTATGTGGTCGACATTGGGCATGAGGACGAGGTGCCTTCCTGCCAGTGAGATATGAGAGGTCAGGCGGGCCCCCTTTGTCCCTAAGGGTTCCTTGGATATCTGGACCATAATGTCCTGGCCTTCCTGGAGAAGGTCTTCAATGTTGAAGGAGATTCCTGTAAGAGGGGCCTGCCTCACCTCTTCCATCTCTTGGTCTACGAACCCCTCATGGTCCCTGCTGTTTTGGAGCATCATCTGTTCTATTTCCAGGAAGTCCTTGTGGACGTCAGAGACATAGAGAAAGGCGCTCCTCTCAAGGCCGATATCCACGAAAGCCGCCTGCATTCCCGGAAGCACCCTGACCACCCTTCCGCGATAGATGTTGCCCGTGAGTTCTTGCCCGGTCTTTCTCTCAATATGAAGCTCTACCACGGCCCCGTGCTCAATGAGGGCGACCCTGGTCTCATGGGGCCTTGCATTGATAATCAATTCGCTCGACATAGCTGAACCTAATTATTTGAATTTTCACTACAATATCATAAGACCTGTCTGGTCTTCAATACTTTTATGCCTTCCATATCCTGGTCTCGCAGGTGAAATATTCCCTCAATGATATCCAGAGGCCTTAGTTCCGGACCCGGGACATGGATCAGAGCCAGGCTCAGTTGACGGGGTGAGCGAAGGCTGATGGATTTCACCAGGGTCTTGGCGTCTATCACCTGCTCTCCCTTTTTTTTCATCTTCAGAACAGGGAATTTTTCCGCTTGGAGGAACTTCGCCAGCTCACCCTCGTCGAAAGTCGATCCCTCTATGGTTATCTCGAAGTGGCTTTCTCTCAATTTGGGAGCCCTGCCCTCCGCATTCACCTCTTCAAGCATGGTTACTTCGATGCCCGGCGGAAGCTGCTCCCTTATCCTCTTTATCAGCAGCAGGGGCGGGATGGTCTCGTACAACTGGACGTCCACGGTCTCCTGAAGACTTTCGGTTCCCACAGGGAGAGCTGATGCAAATGAGATCTTTGGCATGGGGTGATGTCCCTTGGAGTAAAGGATGTCCAGACCGGCCCTCTTAAAGGTCCGGACAAAAAGACGGACAAGCTCCAGATGACTGAGGTGGCGGGTATGGCCGGTCTTTGAAAAGGTGATTCGGAATTTCCTGATCGGTGCGGACAGGTTCGCCATGGGAGGGCCCTCCTCTCTCGGCGGGGACCTCCAGTCCTGGAAAGTAACGGGACCAACCTCTTTGAAATCACAGATGCCGCACCCCAGGCACCCTCTGCGGCAGTCCGGGGTGATTTGGCCTTCCATTGACTTTCCCAACTCCTCTTCCAGATACTGCCTGCTGACCCCCGAACGGATATGGTCCCACGGAAGCATCTCTTTCATGGATCTCGGCCGATAGAGGTAGAAGGAAGGATCGAGACCTGTCTTCTGAAAGGCCTTTATCCACAAATCCCGCTTGAAATGCTCACTCCAGGCATCAAACCTGGCGCCCATTTTCCAGGCCTCTATCAGGGCACTGGTCAGCTTCCTGTCCCCCCGTGAAAAAATGCCCTCCAGCCAACTCATCTTGGGATCGTTCCATTTGACCCGAACCCCGGTGTGTTTCAGGGCATCTTGAAGCAGACCAATTCTCCTTTCACTCTCCTCCAGGGTTATCTGGGCCTGCCACATGAAAGGGGTGTGGGACTTGGGGACGAATGTGGATATACTGACGTTGAGGTTTCCTCTTTTGCCCCTTCCCGTCGAGGTCTTCAACACCTCTTTGGCCAGCCTGACGATATCAAGAAGGTCCCCCTCCTCTTCGCTGGGAAGGCCGATCATGAAGTAGAGTTTGATCAAATTCCAGCCGGCCTCATATACCTCTTGAGCCGTCTTCAGGACATCTTCATTGGTGAGTGCCTTGTTGATGACCCTCCTCAGCCTGTCGTTCCCCGCCTCCGGCGCCAAGGTAAAACCTGTTTTCCGAACCCTCTTGATCTCCTCATACCATGATGGGTCCAGACTATCGATCCGCAGAGAGGGAAGACTGACAGCGATCTTGTTGCCCGACAGCCTGTCCATCAGTCTCTTGAGCAAAGGGCCGAGGCAGCCATAATCCCCTGAACTTAGGGAGAGCAATGAGATCTCCTCAAAGCCGGTGAGCCTCAGAGCCCTTTCTGCGTTTTCAATCACCGAATCAGGACTCCGCTCTCGCACAGGCCTGTAAATCATCCCGGCCTGGCAAAACCGACATCCCCTTGTGCAGCCCCTTGAAATCTCTATGGCCAGACGATCATGGACCAATTCAGTGAAAGGGACCACCTGCGGGGCCGGGAATTGGCACTTATCTATATCAGGGACGATCGCCTTTTCCACCTCCCCGGCACCGGACAGGACCGGTTCGATGGCCCGAAGGGTTCCTTTCGAGGTATAACTCACCTTGAAAAACCGAGGCACATAGACGCCCTTGATAGAGGCCAGTCGTGCCAGCAATTCATCCTTTCCCGTATGCCCCTGACCCTTCGCCTCCCTGACACGCCTGCATATTTCGAGGGCTACTTCCTCACCGTCCCCAACCACGATAGCGTCGAACAGTTCGGCTACCGGCTCAGGATTAAAGCATGCGGGCCCGCCGGCAATGATCAGGGGGAGAGTCTGATCCCTCTCATCTGATAGAAAGGGAATCCCCGAGAGATCGAGCATACTTAAAACATTGGTAAAGGAGAGTTCATGCTGGAGGCTGAAACCGACGATGTCGAAATCAGCCAGGGGCCGGCCGGATTCCATGGTGGCGAGGGGCAACCCTCTATCCCTCAATTCTTTCTCCAGGTCTACCCAGGGACAAAAGGCCCTTTCCGCGGCCAGCCAGTCGTGGTGGTTGAGGATGTGATAGAGGATCTTAAGTCCCGTATGGGACATCCCTACTTCGTAGACGTCAGGAAAACCCAGGGCGATGGAAACCTCCACCTTCCCCGGATCCTTTCTGATGATATTGACTTCGTTCCCCACATAACGACTGGGTCGTTCGATGCGGGAAAACCATTTTTCTTCCAGTATGGACATCGTCCTTATCCTTGAGATACGGACAGGATTTAACAGGTTGTTCAAAACCATCGACCAAGGATGTGCCTGGGCGGCCCCGGCACATCTTCCGGTCAAAACTTTGGCTATGGCCTCCATAGGATCTTTGCTACTAGCAGGTTGCTGAAAAACACCTGCTGAGCAGGCTGCTGAAAAATGTCCAGATGCAAGGCACCCGAAATTCCGAGGAATGAGGCGTACATAGAAGTACGCCGCAATAAGCCTGTCCCGTGCTGGACACGGGAAGGAATGAGGGTAACGCCGCAGATGGGCGTTTTTCAGCAGCCTGCCAGTGCATTTTGGGGAAATACGACGGGAGTCATTCGGGAGATGTATTTCCGGCAACGATTACCTAACCACAGGTATCCGCGTTTTGTCAAGGGGAGGAGGGAAGGGATAAGTCCAATAATACCGTGATCTCCGCCCCCCCTTCAGAGTGGTTTTTCCCATAGACCTGACCCTTCAGCCCATCCACGATTCGTTTCACTGTGGCCAGGCCCAAACCCGACCCACCCTCCTTGGTGGTAAAAAAGGGGGTAAAGAGGTGCTCCACTGCCTTGGCGCTGAACCCCTTCCCTGTATCACGGATGGTGATCATTGCCATTGTCCGCCTTTTTCCGTGTGGATCCGGCGAATCTACCATATCGGTACGAATACGAAGGGACCCGCCGTTCGCCATGGCCTCAATGGCATTCAACAAGAGGTTCAATAAGATCTGCTTGACCTGTTCCGGGTCTGATTTGATCATGAGGGGCCTGTGAAAGTCGGTCACCACCCGAATCTTTTCCGTCCATTCGCCGCGGTTCCTGAACAGCTCCAATGAGTCGAGGATCAGCTGATTAAGATCAAAATTCTTTACATCAGCCGGTTTGGGCCTGGCAAAGAGGAGAAAATCGCTGATCAGGTGGTTCAGTCTGCTTATTTCCCTCAAGACAATATCCATGAGCCGGCTGCTCACTTGGTCCTCCTCGAGACTCTCCCTGAGTATCTGGATTGAGCCGCTGATTGAGGCCATAGGGTTCCGAATCTCGTGGGCTATTCCTGCTGCCAGTTCCCCGATGAGGGCGAGATCCTC
>JAZDGZ010000440.1:0-2562 GCA_043806375.1 Pseudomonadota bacterium
TGTCCGTGAGCATGCCCGATACCCCATTGCTCCCCGTTTTTTACCATTTTCTCCTGGAACCCTATAAGAGGGAAAAACCCTTTCTGGCCACCCTGGAAATGGGAGGCGTCCTTTCTGCAGACCTGGAAGTGGAGGGGGATGGGGAGGATTGGACGCTCAAGGGGCATTCCCGGTGGCGCGAAGGAAAGCTGTCAAGCGTGGATGGCGCCTTCTCCCTTCAGGGGATAGACCTTGACCTGCCCCTCTGGTACCGGCTCTCCTTCGCGGGTGATCCCTCCGGGGACAGGGGCAAGAAGGAAAACCCCGCCACACATGGCGCCCCTGTCAAAGAAGAGGCCCTTGAGGGGAACTTATCCATTCAATCCATGAACCTCCCCGTGATACCGGGGCAACCCCTGTCGCTCCCGCTCACGGCCACCCCAAACGGTTTATCGGTCGTTACCCCCACGAAGGTGAAGCTAGCCGGGGGAGAAATCGAAGTGGGGCCTATCGCCTGCCGGATCTTGCCTAAAGCAGCCCCCTCCCTTGTGACGAGCCTGACCTTCAAGAACCTGGATCTCGCTCCCCTTCTGTCCAAAATCTGGCCCAGGCCGGTTCAGGGTTTCGCCCAAGGAAGACTTGACCCGGTGCGACTGGAGGGCCACGAGGTTCGCAGCCGGGGGGAGATCAGCGTAGGAGCCTTTGGGGGCGAGGTCCTCATTTCCAACCTGGCTGCATCGGGCATCTTCACTTCCGCCCCCCTTTTCCATGTGGATGCCGAGTGCAGAAATCTCCATATGGCCGAACTCACCAAGGAGACCTCCTTTGGAAAAATAGAAGGCCTCATGGAGGGGCACATCAAAAACCTGGAGATCGCCTACGGCCAACCCCAGCGGTTCGATCTCCTTCTCGAAACCATTGAAAGAGAGGGGATCCCCCAGAAGATCAGCGTCAGGGCCGTTGACAACATCGCCCAGATCGGCGGCGGCCATAGCCCCTTTATAGGCATGGCAGGGGTCCTGACCTCCTTTCTCAGGGAATTCCCCTATGAAAAGATCGGGATCCGCGCCTCCCTGGGAAATGATGTCTTCAGGATCAACGGGACCATCAAGGAAGGAGGGAAGGAGTACATCATAAAAAGAGGTGGCTTTTCAGGAGTAAATGTTGTAAATCAAAACCCGGATAATCTCATCAGTTTCAAGGATATGGTCAAAAGAATCCGGCGGGTGACCGGGTCCAAGAGCGGACCGGTGGTAAAGTAAAAAATTCGAAATTCGAACTCCGATCATTTGATTTAGATTTCTGCACTCAGGAGGTTCACATGAAGAAAGTCCTTAGACCTTTTTGCCTGGCAATGATGGGAACCCTGTTTTTTGTATTTGCCTGTGTCACCATCAATATCTATTTTCCCGCTGAAAAGGTGGAATCTGTTGCAGGAGAGATTGTCAACGACATCCGAGGGGCCAACCCCGAAAAAAACCCCAAGGGTGACAAGACCTCTTTCCTCGGCAGGACCCTGCTGGCCCTCCTGCCCTCCCCTGCCTGGGCCGAGGACGCGACCACCGTTTCCAACCCGACCATCCGGGCACTGAAAGAGAAATTGAAAAACAACTACATGCAGATGAAGCCCTATTACCAGAAGGGGACGGTGAGTGAGGGCAATGACGGGTACGTCTCACTGGGGAATACCGGAGGCCTGGGGCTCAAAGAGGTCAGGGATATCAAGGGTCTCGTTGACGCGGAGAACCGGTACAGGAGGCAGTTGTACGAAGAGGTGGCAAAGGCCCTGAAGATCGATCCCAGCCAGGTCAACAAGGTGGCGGAGATCTTTGCAAAGGAATGGCAGAAATCGGTAAGATAGATATCTAACCGCAGACGCACGCAGAAAAAACCATATCCGTCCGCGTCCATCTGCGGTTCACTAATTATGGAAAAGATAGCCCCGGAAACTTACGACAAGTATATGAAGGCCCTGCTGGATATCAGCCAGGCCATTACCTCCGATCTCTACCTGGAGGATATCCTCAAGCTGATCGTCATGGTGACGGCCAAGGTGACCGGCGTGGAGATTTGTTCCCTGTGGCTCATCGATGAAACCGTGACGCCGAAAAAAATACGCCTCAAGGCAACCCAGGCCATTGACCCTGACTATGTGAAGGACCGCTCCCTCAGTATGGATGAAGGCGTCGTCGGATACGTGGCCACCGAAAACCATCCCCTTATCATGGAAGACGTTCTCAAAGAGCCCCGGTTCAAGGAAAAAGAGATGGCCAGGAAGCTGGGCTTGGTCTCTCTCGTGAGCGTTCCCATGCATGTCAAGGAGGACAAGGTCATCGGGGTCTTGAATTGCTTCACCGCCAAGCCCCACAGGTTTTCCGAGACAGAGGTGAACCTCATCACGACCGTGGCCAACCAGGCGGCTGTGGCTATCTTTAATACGGAACTCATGGTCCAGACCAAGGTGATCCAGGAGGAACTGGAGACCCGCAAACTGGTGGAACGGGCCAAAGAAGTCCTGATGCGTCGCCGGAATATGACCGGGGAACAGGCCTACCGCTGGATGCAGAAACGCAGCATGGACAC
>JAZDGZ010000441.1:0-6302 GCA_043806375.1 Pseudomonadota bacterium
GGCCGCTGAAATCCGGGAGCCGGTCGGGGCCCTCTTGGCTCACTTTGGGTTGCAGGTTTGCCGGCCGATTTACGGGAAGGACCCGGCCCTCCTTCTCTTCCTGCCTGACCACTATAATCTGCGGGTTGACTCGAAGATGGCTCAGGGTCCAGGCTCCCACCTCCCTGAAGACAGGGCCGGCCGCCAACCCGCCGTATTTCTTCGTCTCCGGCTCATCCACGACAATGAGCATGACCAGTTTCGGATCCTCTGCCGGGACAAAGCCCACAAACAGGGTGACGTAATGCTTGTTGGAGTACTTTTTCGTCTTTGGGTCCACCTTCTGCGACGTGCCCGTCTTCCCGGCCACCCTATACCCCTCTATGGCGGCCAGGGAACCGGTCCCCTTTTCGCCGACCACCCCCTCCAGAACTTGTGAGACCCTTCTAGCAGTCTCCTCCCTGAGGACCCGCCTTACCACCTCGGGCCGGGTCTCTCTCACGACCCGACCCTTCTGGTCTCTCACCTCTTTGACCACAAAGGGCCGCATCAATTTGCCCCCGTTGGCAATGGCCGCCACGGCCGTGACCAACTGAATGGAACTTGTCGTCATCCCCTGGCCGAAATACAATGTCGCCTTGTCGATCTCCCTTGCCTCTTTCGGCGGCCTGATGAACCCCTCCCTCTCTCCGATCAGGTCTATGGCGGTCTTGGACCCGTACCCGAATCTCCCGAGATAGTCATAAAAGGTCTCATACCCCACCTTCTGACCGATCTTGACAGCCCCGATATTGCTCGAAAAGGTGACGATCTCGGCGACGGTCAGGGAACCGTGCCCCTCGTCGCCATGGTCATGGATGGTATGACCCCCGACCTTGTATTCCCCCTCCTCACAGTAGAAACGGGTCTGGGGGGAGACGATTCCCTTATCGAGCGCCGCCGCCAGGAGAAAGGCCTTGAGGGTCGATCCCGGTTCATAGCAGTCCGTAATGGCGCGGTTCCTCCACTGGTAGGGCTGATATTGCCAGAAGACATTTGGATTGAACTGGGGAACCACCGCCATGGCAAGGATCTCTCCGGTCTCAGGGTTGAGGATGATACAGTGACCGCTCTTGGCCCTGGTCTCCTCGACAGCCCTGCCGAGGACCTGTTGGGCCTTGTACTGGATGTCTTTGTCGATCGTGAGCACAAGATCATGCATTTCGTGACCGTCAGTGGTCGGCCTGCTCACGAAAAAAGGGCGCCCGAGGGCATCCCTCATCTGGACGAGAGTATATTCAGGTCCTCTCAAAACCCCGTCGTAGGTCTTTTCCAAACCTTCAAGGCCTTGGTTGTCCGCACCCGCAAAACCGAGCAGGTGACCGGCTATCTCCCTTGCCGGATAAAATCGCCTGGTTTCGGTGGTAACCCCTACTCCTTCAATTCCCAAGGCCTTGACCTCTCTGATCTTATCAGGGGCTATTTTTCTCTCTATCCATACAAAGGGGCGGCCGCTTTCCAGGAGACTGAGGATCTTGCGCCTGTCTGCGGAAAGGATACGGGATAGCTCAAGCGCTACATTGGCCTTTCGCTCGACTTGATTGGGGTGGGCATAGATGGATCCTACTTCAACGCTTACAGCCAGTTCGTGTCCTTTTCTGTCATAGATGGTGCCCCTTTTCGGTGGAAGTTTGACGATGTCCCTGTAATCCGCCAGGGCTATGGACGCCAATCGGTCCCTTTCCAGAACCTGAAGCTGATAGGCCCTTGCCAAGACGACTCCCAGCCCCCCCAGGAAAAAAAACGCAACCAGATAGATTCGGAACCTGATCCATCTTTTCTCACTGACCTTCATGGCAAAATAACGATCTGTCCTGGTAGTGCCGGTTTAAGGCCAAGGGGGCGCGTGGCCTCTTCCAGAAATTGAGGGGACTTGAGTGTGGCCAATTCGAGCCTGAGCTTCTGATTGAGTTCCCGAAGCTTCATTTCCTCCTCCTGCAATCGACCCAGGTCATAGCCGATCTGGGTCCCTTCAAAATTGGACCAGACGTAGCCGATACCGCTCCCCATGAAGATCAAGAGCAGGGCGGCTATGATAAAGACCTGGCGGTTGGTGAGGCTCAATGCGCCCTCTTTCCTTCTGGCGTTCTTCCGGACCCCGGTCTTTTCGTTACGCTTCCCCTCTATTTCCGAGACTTTGAGCGGCCTTACCATTTTAAATCCTTTCTGCAGCCCTTAACGTGGCGCTGCGTGCCCTTGGATTGTCGTCGATCTCCTCTTGACTCGGTTTTATCCCTTTCCTGTTAAGCCTTTTGAATAGAGGGACCTTTCCGCATTTGCATACAGGAAAATCCGGGGGGCATCGGCAATCCCTCTCCCAATCCGTCATGGCCCGCTTGACCAATCGATCTTCAAGGGAATGGTAGGACAACACGACGAGACGGCCTCCCTTTAAGAGCACAGATGGGGCCTTTTCCAAGAACCGCTCCAGGTTGTCCAGCTCCCTGTTGACTGCGATCCGCAAGGCCTGGAATGTTCGCGTCGCCGGATGCCTTCCCCCTGCCCGTTTGGAAGGGGGGGTGATCGACTGGATCAGGTTCGCGAGTTGAAGGGAGGAGAGGATGGCGCCTTTTTTCCGTTCTCTCTCAATCGATTTTGCAATTCTTCCGGCCCGCTTCTCTTCCCCATAATTTCTCAGAACCCCTTCCAGTTCTCTGGCAGAGAGACTATTGATCAGGTGTTCTGCTGTGAGCTCTTCATCAACATCCATTCTCATGTCCAGAGGTTCGTCCCGGCCAAAGCTGAATCCCCTTCCCGAGTGTTCAAGCTGATAGGTTGACATGCCCAGGTCCAGGAGAATCCCGTGGACCCTTTCGAGGTCTAGAGATCCAAGGACCTCATCGATCTCCGAATACCCCGCCTTGGTCAGGATGACTTTGCTGCCGAAGGCGTTAAGTCTCTCCTTGGAAATCCTGACGGCCTCCGCGTCCCTGTCCAGACAAATCAAACGCCCCTTTTCATCGAGCCTTTTGCCGATGGCCTCGCTGTGCCCCCCGCTCCCCACCGTGCCGTCGACATAAATGCCGTCCCGCGTCGTGACCAGGAATCTCAAGACCTCCTCTACCAGGACGGGCCGGTGAGGATAAGGCAATGTCACCCCCATCAAATGCCGAGCTCTGATAGGCTCTGGCTTACATCCGGAAAGCTCGTCTTCGCCCTCTGGAACTCCTCCTCCCACTTATCCTTGTCCCATATTTCAAACAGCTTAAGCCCCCCCACAAGGACCACGTCTTTCTTCAACCCTGAGATTTCCCGCAGATCAGGGGGGATGGTAATCCTTCCCTGCTTTATCGGGCATTCCTGCGCTCCGGAGATGAAATACCGCAGATAGGTGTTGACCGCCTGATCCAGTTGCGGCAGATTCGCCGCCTTCTCTTCGATCACCCTCCAATCATCACGGGCAAAGGCCCAGAGGCACTTGAAATGGTTCGTGACGACCAGACAGTGGTCGTCCTTTTCCTTAAGAGCCTCCTTGAACCGGGTCGGAATAACCAGCCGGCCCTTTTCGTCAAGGGCGTGTTTTGAGCGTCCTCTGAACATGGTCAGGCCATCTCGCTTCTGACACTTTGTGCCACTTTATTTCACTTTGTGACACTTTAATGCCTTTTCAGCCCCCTTGTCAAGAAGAAAATTGAGTAATAAAAAGGCATTAGTGCCATTTATGGACATTTTGCAGGGAAACCCAGGTGAGCGGTTCAGCGGATCCGGCAGGGAAGCCGAGGCATGGATGATCATGGGCCAAGGTTCATGGCACAGGCTCACGGAACAAACGGCCGGATTTATTTTCTGCGTCCGTGGAATCCCGTCTCGGCGGCTCAGAATTGCACACACTTGACACAACGCCGATGTAACTATCCGGATTTTAAAGATTTTTATTTAAACCGCAGAATGTCCAACAAGGAATGTCGAATATCGAAGTGTGAAAACTTCATCATTCTGCGGTTCCTTGTTCGACATTCGATAGTCCATATTTTGAGGTACTTACACCCACCCGCCACTACCCCCTGTGTCAAGTGTGGGTAAGGATCATTCTTGGCGGGAAGATGGGCTTTTTGAAGCTGCCGATCAGTTTTTGGAAGCGACGGCCAGGTAATAGACCAGGGAGGCGATATACATGAGGATGAAAAAGGCATTGAGGACCAGACCCGAATAGGCATAGTCCTTGTCCCCACGCTCTTTTATGAGAGGGATGGATTTCATGGAAAGCAGAATCCCGATCAGCAAAATAAAGGGGATCAGAAAAAGAAAGGAGAATCTGAAGCCCGGGGATGCGAAATTCCTTTGCCCGAACAAGACATACACACAGGCAAACCCCGCGGCCGCAAAGGGCATGAGAAAGCCTGCAACGGCCGGATGGTTGGTCTTTCTGAAGCCTCGAAATCCCATTTTTTCACCATAGCCCTTTGGCACAGGTCTGTAAAGATGGGGATTTTGGAAGTCAGGTCCAGTTGGGGCTGGACCTTGCACACATTAGACCCAGCGGCAAGGCAATTGTTTGGTGGCAGCGATTGCTCTTTAAACCGCAGAATGTCGAATAAAGAATTTCGAATATCGAAGTGAAAACTTCATCATTCTGCGGTTCCTTGTTCGACATTGGATATTCCGTATTCTTTGGCATTCACACAAAAACCCCAAAAGACCCTCTCTGTCGAGGGTGGGGAATAGCCAGGGCGCAGGACAAAAATTGCTTGCATATTGGAGGTCCGCTTTCTAATATGAAGGGGATGTCTAAAACGGTTCTTACAACGAACTTTCAGGACAAAAAAGAGGAGGTTTAACCATGCCTGAGCTGATCATATGGAAGAACCAGGAAATCGATAGACTGAAGAGAGACATGGACCGTCTCTTTGCCAGGCTGCGGGACGACTTTTGCATGCCTCTCTTCCCCAGATCGGTCAGAGAGACCCCCTTCCTGGACTTATCCGAGACCGATGATACCCTGGTTGTGCGGGCCGAGATTCCGGGCGCCGGGCCGGAGGATCTGGAGATATCCCTCTCCAACGACCGCCTGACCATCAAAGGAGAGGTGAAGCAAGACCCGGTCGATGAGGGTGAAGACTATCTGAGGAGGGAAAAACATTACGGGTTCTTCTCTCGAACCATCCAACTCCCCTGCAAAGTCCTTATCGAGGATGTGAAGGCCTCCTACAAGGACGGCGTACTGACCATCCTTATGCCCAAGTGCAAGCCTGAGGCAGCCCGGGAAATCAAGATCAAGGTGAGATAATGCTTAGTGCACCGCCTGGTGCGCCGTCCCAAAAGTTCTGTCCTTGATTTTGGCTATTCACATCGGTGTGAAAATTGAAAATCCGAATATCGAAATCCGAAATCCGAAACAATATCAAAATTCCAATGTTCAAAATTCAAAAGAAACCAGGGTCGAAGCCGTGGTTATTCCGTTTTGATCGTTCGTATTTTGGTCATTTGAATTCTTGCCCGCCTCGGGCGGGTGAACTTCGAATTTCGATATTAGAATTTCGGATTTCCGTGTCTCTTGTATTTGGGTCAATTACGGAACATTATTCCAGAACTTCAAATTGCCATTTTTAGCGACAAACATTTTGAGACATGGCACTGGCCGTCTTTCGCGGGATTCAAGTACTTTGCCGCCCACCAGCCAACTAACATAAGATTGAGGAGGTCCTACCAATGCCCAACAAGATACCAGGTAAAGAGGTGCCTATTGAAAAGCTGAGATGGAGACTCGACCCGGCCACACTGGCCTTTGAAACCACTGAAGACCTTGAGCCCCTGAAAGAAATTATCGGCCAAAAGAGGGGGGTGGAAGCCTTTAAGTTCGGCATGGGAATGGACAAACCCGGATACAACGTCTTTGTCACGGGAACCGCCGGCACGGGAAGACTGTCGACCGTCAAAATATTGCTTCAAGGGATGTCCAAGCAACAGGGCAAGGTGCCGGATGACCTTTGCTATGTCAATAACTTCAAGACCCCCGAATCCCCTATCCTCCTTCGGCTGCGGGCCGGGATGGGGAGAAAATTCCGAAAGGACATCCGTGATTTTGTGGAAACCCTGAAAAAAGACGTCCCTCAACTCTTTGAGAGTCAGGAATATCTGAATCGCAAAAAAGAGGTCATGGTGGAGTACGAAGGAAAGGGCAAGAGTTTTTTCAAGGACCTGGACAAGAAGGTCCGGGAACAAGGCTTTGCCCTCGTGGATATCCAGGTGGGTCAGGTCAAGCGGCCCGAGGTCATGCCTCTGGTGGACGGGAATCCCGTGCATATCGATCAGGTCGAAGACATGGTGGAGAAAGGGAGGTTCCC
>JAZDGZ010000442.1:0-5170 GCA_043806375.1 Pseudomonadota bacterium
GCCGTCCGCACACCTCTTGAGAAACTCGAGACAGTCCAGGCATCCGGCCGGGCCTTTCTCATTTTCAATGCCCATCCTGATGCCCTTCTGGGTCCCGGTGGAGAGGACCACGGCCTTCACGCCCCTTTCGCGAAGGTCTGAGATCGTTATATCCCGGCCGAAGCGAAGACCCGTCCTGATGGTAACGCCCATCCTTTGAATGGCTTCGATGTCCCGTCTCAGGATCGCCCTCGGGAGCCTGAAGTCGGGTATCGCCCAGGCCAGCATGCCGCCCGCCTCCCTGTAGGACTCGATCACCTCGACCCCATAGCCCCTCCGGGCAAGCTCATGGGCTGCGCTCAGCCCGGCAGGCCCTGAGCCGATGACGGCCACCCTGCTTCCCTTTTGCTCTGCCGTCATGTCGGGCAAGAGGCGGCCCTCGTCATGGGCGGCCGCGAACCTCTTCAATGACCTGATGGAGAGGGGGTCATCCACAAGGCCTCGCACGCAGGCCGCCTCGCAGGGGTGGTGACAGACATATCCGCAGACCGAAGGGAGGGGGTTTGTCTCCCTGATCAGATCAAGGGCCTCTTGGTAGCGCTTCCCTGCGATCAGCCTAAGATAACCCCGCACGTCCTGGCCGATGGGACAGGCCGCCCGGCAGCGGGGCGGGCCGAAGATCTTCTCCTCATGGAGCCTCACTTCCCGGTCCGAATCCTTGTATATCCTCCCCCGCAGGCTCTCCTCTTCCTTCCTCATGTCGGGGATCACTTCGGCGGGGCAGGCATCGAAACAGACGGAGCAGGTCTCGCACGTCTCATGATCGATCACCGGCCTGTGGGTCCTTCCCTCTATCGCCATGCCCTATTCGGCCCCCTTTCCCACCTCTTCGGCCAGCCTGTACCCGAGATCAAGGGCCCGAAGGTTCAGGTCCTTGAACCGCTCCCCCACGTTCTCCACAATGGATGAAACGAGGGCCTCCTTGCTCGCCATGGCCGTGACCCCCGCCGATGCGCCCAGGATCACGATATTGGCCGCCTGCTTGCCCCCCAGTTCCCGAAGGGCCGCCTCCGTGGCAGGGACGCCGACCTGCCGATACCCTCCGGCCGCTTTGGGGTTGACCAGCTGCTCGTCAAAGATGACCAGGCCTCCCTCGGCCAACTCCCTTGTATAGGTCTCGTAGGCTGTCTGGGACATGGTGATCAGGATGTCGGCCTCTATGACATGGGGATAGACAATCCTCTCCTCTCCGATGACCACATCCGCCAAGGCAGACCCGCCCCTGGCCTGGGCCCCGTAGGAACTCGACCCTGCCACCCACTTTCCGTCCTTGATCGCGGCGTGACCGAGGATCGCCCCGGCAAGGACGACCCCCTGCCCGCCGAAACCGCAGATCCGAATCTGGTTAAGCCTCTTCATCGCTGAATTCCCCTGTGACGATCTTGTCCCTCAGGGCCTCCTTGCTCATGTGCGAGGCCTCTTCCCTGGAAACGCAGGCTTCCATGAGGGCCTTCAGCATGGCTGTCGGGGAATCGTACCTGTTCCGTCTTCCAAACTGGGTCGGACACGGGGAAAGGACCTCGATAAAGGTGAAGGCCTTCATGGCCAGGGCCTTCTTGATGGCCTGGACCAGGGCATGGGTCTGGGTGACCCCGTAGCGGGCGACGTAAGAGGCCCCGGCGCCGAGGACCAGCTTGCAGAGATCAAAGGGTCGATAGAGGTTCCCCTCCGTCGTTGTTGCCGACAGGGCGCCTACCGGGGTCGTGGAAGCGACCTGCCCACCGGTCATGCCGTAGATCATGTTATTGGCGCAGATCACGGTGAGTTCAATGTCTCTCCTCGCCGCATGGATCAGGTGGTTGCCGCCGATGGAGGTGAGATCCCCGTCCCCGCTGATGACCACGACCTTGAGGGCCGGGTTGAACATCTTCGCCCCCGTGGCAAAAGCAATGGCCCTGCCGTGGAGGGTGTGGAGGGTGTCGGCGTTGAAATGGGGGCTCGGGATCCAGGCGGCACAGCCGATGCCGGAGACAAAAAGCATGTTGTCCATGGGCCACTGCAGTTCATCGATGGCCCGGAGAACCGCATTCATCAGGATCCCGTGGCCGCATCCCGGACAAAAGGGCGTTGATTTCACTTCAGGCCGCAGATAGGCCGCCAGATCTCTCGGCATAGTTAACCGCTCCTCACAAGACACAACCCCCACCCCGGCCATTCTTCCGTGGGAGTTGATCCTACAAATGATCGAATTTTCCTCTTCCCTGCTTCCGGGTTGATCTCTACCCACCATTGGCACAGGGGATATGTTTAGGCTTGCTTGTAGGTGCTCAGAAAAATGGAATATCGAATAAAGAACCGCAGAATCACGAAGTTTTCATTTCGACATTCGATATTCCTTGTTCGGTGTTCTACGGTTTAAAGAATCGCTAAAATCATACAATGACATCCCCACCCCGTGCCAAGCGTTTGCAAGGGCAGCCTCGTTGCGGCGGAGAGGCGAGGTGAGGGGGCACAGCAGGAGATGGCATTACAAGGTCCTTATCAGTTCCATGATGGTGTGTGGATGAATGACCTCCCCGTCGGTCTGGGTGTAGGTCTTTACCTCGCAGTCGGCGTATTTCATGACCTCGCCGCTGATCTGGCCCCTGTTCATCTCGGGGACAAAGATCCTACTCACCCGCCGGCCCAACTCCCCCACGATCCGGTCGGCAAAGGGCCAGATGGTCCTGAGGCGCAGGAGACCCACCCTCTTGCCTTCCTTCCTCAGCCGTTGGACCGCAAAGAGGGCGCTCCTGGCCGTGAAGCCGTAGGAGATGACCGCCACGTCGGCGTCATCGAGGTCATAGGATTCGGTCTGAATGATGTCCTCCCGGTGTTTCAGGATCTTGTCGTTGATGCGGGCCACCAGCCTGGCCTGGACCTCCGGGTCGTCCGTCTTTCGGATGCCGTATTCGTCGTGGGTCGATCCGGTTACCAGGAGCCTCTCCCCTTGGCCGAAGGCGGGCATGGGCGGGATGCCGTCATCCTCCTCTGTCCCGAAAGGGGGCGCCCCCGGCCTTTGCACGCGGTCAAAGACCCTGACCCCGGGACTCACATCCATCCTCTCCCTCAGATGGCCGACCGCCTCCTCTCCCATGAGAAAAACCGGGACCCGGTACTGCTCAGCCAGATTGAAGGCCTCAATGGACTGGTCATACATCTCCTGGACCGACCAGGGGGACAGGGCAATCACCTGGTAGTCGCCGTGGGAGCCCCACTTGGCCTGCATGTGGTCGCCGCTCCCCACCCTCGTCGCCTGGCCCGTGCCCGGACCCGCCCTCTGGATATCGATGATGACGAGAGGGGTCTCGGTGATGGCCGCATAGCCGATCGCCTCCTGCATCAGGCTGAAGCCCGGGCCCGAGGTGGCTGTCATGGCCTTTGCCCCGGCCCAGACCGCTCCGATGACGGAACAGATCGAGGCGATCTCGTCCTCCATCTGCATGAAGACACCCCCCACATCCCGGAACCTCAGGGCAATCCCCTCCATGATTTCGCTCGACGGGGTAATCGGGTAGCCCCCGTAATAGCGGCACCCTGCGGCGATGGCCCCCTCGGTGGCCGCCTCGTTGCCTGAGAAATAATAACTCCCGGGACGGAGCGTGCTTTCTATGTCTCGAAATGCCGTCATGTCATGTCCTTCTTGCTGAAATAACAATAAAAAAAGGGCCGTAGAGAGTCAAGAACAAACAGGGCGTTGCCACACCTCCTCTGCCAGCCAGGTCGGAACAGCCGCCGCATCTTTTGATTGACCAAAACAGTCTGATATCTTAAACTCGGCCAAAAAGCAGGTCCCGGTACCGACATTTGTTGCATAACCACCCAGAAATATGGGGATTGATACTTTTACCATCCCTTGCTAGCCTGGATTCCCATGTTAGTTTTTTGAGTTAACACCACGGAGCCTCAGCCGAAGACGAAATGAATTTTTTTCCCATTTAGCCATGGCACCTGGATAACCGTTTTGTCGAAACCTGCTGCGATCAGCAGGGGATTGTGAGCCCTCTTCTGAAAACGAACGAGGATGTCTTTTTCCTCGATGAGCAAGGTGGCATTGGCATCGATAAAGTCTCTGAATATATGTCTCGACTTGGCTTTTCGATAACCATTGCCCAATTTGGAGCCGAGCAGGCGGTAAAGGCTGCTTGCCATGAGGGTGAGTTGGAGATCAAGATTGACTTTCATCGCCACTGAGGAAGACAGGGCGTCCATGTGAAAGAAATCAATTCCATCGGCAATGTTGTTTTCAATAATCATCCTCTGGGCATAACGCTCTATGAGTTTGGGGGCTGATCGGGTCATCTGATTGGTCAAAAGAAATGTGGGCTCTTCATGGCCAAGCTCAGTAATCACCAATTGGCGAATGGGGCCATGGTAATCCTTAAGCGTAATCTTGGTGTCCAGGATTCTGGGGGTTTTATAGATTCGGGAGACCCCATCGAGTTCAATACGCCTCCATGCGGACAGGGGCTCCTTGTGCACTTCCTGAAGCATCTTTCGTGAACGGCGTCTTAGGGTGATGAAGTCCACCCCCCAGTGGTTTAACTTGTCCAGATTGGCGTAAGTGGTCAGCTTGGAGTCAAAGATGAGTTCTTGGGGAAGCTTCCCCGTACGTTCCCTCCAGAACTCAGCAAAGTTGAGGATCTCGTCATTTTGGTCTTCTTTGCGAAGATCGGCATTGCCGTAGCAAAAGACCTGGGTGGATGAATCCTGAGCCACAAAAGCTAAGATACCCTTTTGACGACGGCTTCGTTTAGAGACATAATGCTTCTCCACCAGGGCATCTTCGCCATGAAAAGGGATGGTGTGAAAGTCCAGGTCAAAGGAGACGCCCTGTTCAAGGCCCAGAGTTGTCATAGCCTCAAACCACAGGCGCATCAGCCTGGGATAGCATTGGGGATGGATGCGGCAGCTGTATTCGGTGAGAAAAGAGCGTTTGGGGATCCCATTTAAACCGGCAAAAAGGGCCAACCCTTCGTCAAGGACGTAACTCATGACGTGACTATGGCGTGCGGAGCCGAAAAGCTTCAGCGCCAGAAGCGATCGCAGAGCAGATCCGGCGGGGATCATCTTCGATCCGGGGAATCCCGCTTCAAGGAGCATTTTATCAAAAGGAATGGCAGCCAGGAACGGAACAAAGAGGAAGAGCCCG
>JAZDGZ010000443.1:0-2802 GCA_043806375.1 Pseudomonadota bacterium
CCCAAAGCTTCCCGCAGCTGATCGAGGGTGGCGATTTTGTGCTGATCAAAGAATTGCTTGAGGGCCTGTAGGTGATATTTTGGCGTATTCATAATGAGAATATTAGCCTTAATAATCGCAATTGTCAAGGCTAATCTTCTCGCTTTGAGTAAACCGTTGATGCCTACAATACAATGATTACCAAACATTTTTATACTTTGTCCCAAGCCTTTATATTGAGATGGTTGGCCCTGTTTTGTGTTAATTTATAAATGAGTGACCACTTAGTCTAAATCAGATTCAGTACGTTAACCAAGCCTGGCTACGCCGCCTAAATCAACCACATACTTCCCTTACCTCTTCTTTTACCCTTTGAGACGTGATTGCGATTTGAGCTACCCCTTTTTCAGGTATCAAAAAAGGTCATCTGCTCGGGTTTGTTTACGGAGACATCCTTGTAGACGGGGTTAGCCCATTTCTTCTCTGCCGTCTTCATACCAAGCTCTTTTTCCAGCCTCTTGACGACGCCATCATTCTTCGCTATGCCCTTGCAGTCCTGACCACCCATATCCATTACGGTCCTGACCTCCGGGCCGCACATAAAATTTGCCCCTGACGTGCACGAGATCTCGGTAATGGTCATCTGCGCCACCGGCATATTGATCCGGCCATAGCCCGTTCCGATAGCATAGTCTATGTTATCTACCTTCATATCAGAATTTGCCAAGGCGAAATTCATGCCTCTCCACGCACTGTCCGGACTATCCGAACCCGTTCTTGTATTTGCCGTACGCGTACAACTCTCCATCAAACATCACGACCGCCTGCTCGCTCAGGGAGGCCACGTCGACACCTGCCGTGACTAATTTGCCCGCTTTCCAGTCTCTGTCCGGGTTGACCCAGTTCGTCTCCGGCCATCTGCAATATTCGACTTTTTTTCTTCCGCCGCACTATAAGCGCGGCACCGCCTCTTCCCTATTGCTACCCCCTACTTGCCCTCCCTTATGGTCTTCGCAGCGACCATAACCGAGTCGACAATCTGCTGATACCCTGTGCACCGGCAGAGATTGCCCGCGATGGCTGTGCGTACCTGAAGGGGATTGGGGGCAGGGTTCTCATCCAGTAAGGCCTTGGCAGACATGATCATGCCGGGCGTGCAGAAACCGCACTGAATCCCGCCATGTTTCACAAAGGCCTCCTGAAGGGGATGGAGTTTTTCGCCTTCGGCCAATCCCTCGATGGTCGTGATATTCTTGTTCTGAGCGTCCATGGCAAGAACCATACAGGAGGCTACGGGTCTGCCATCCATGAGCACGGTGCACGCCCCGCACTCTCCTTCGTTGCAGGATTTTTTTGTCCCTGTGAGGCCGAGCTTGTCCCGCAGGACCTCCACCAGGGTCAGATGAGGCTCTATGTTGATCATATACGTGACATGATTAACAGTGACGGTCAGCGGTAGAACGGTTGTCATTGAATGCCTCCTTTATTGAGTCGATCCAGAGTCTGGAGCAGGGCCCTTTTGGTAAGCACCTCCACCATGCTGCCTCGGTAACTTTGCGTCGCACGAATGTCCGTGATGGGCCTGCACTCTGTACCTGCTACTTTTCCCGCTTCAACGGCCAAGCCTTCGGTGAGGACTTTACTCCTGATCACCCCCTCTGCGGCCGCTGCTCTGATCGGAGTCGGGGCTACAGCGCCGAGCGCGATCTTCACGTCGTTGCACACCTTTTTGGCATCTAGGGACACATAGGCACCCACGCCCACCAAAGCAAGATCAAGAGCACCCCGGCGCATGAGCTTCAGATAAACGCCCTTCCCCTTCGGAGCCGGGATCGTGATGCGGGTCACAATTTCCTTGGGCCCAAGAGTGCAGGCGGACGGACCGGCAAAGAGGGACTCCACCGGACAGGTTCTCTCCCCGGAGGGGCCTGTGATATGCGCCTGAGCGGAGAGCACCATGAGGGGTGGGGCCATGTCCGCCGAGGGAACTGCGCTGACTAGGTTGCCCCCGACAGTGGCCAGTGTTCTGATCTGGGGGGAGGCCATGACGCAGGCCGCATCCCATAGAGGGCTGTAGGTCTCTCGAATGAGGTCGGAGCGCTCGATCTCCGCTATGGTGGTCAGGGATCCTATCGTAAGACCCTTGGCATCCGCACTTATGCCGGAGAGGCCGGGAATTGTTTTCAGATTGATCAGATGCTTTGGAACGGTCGCACGCTTCTTCATGGCAAGAAGCAGGTCGGTCCCCCCGGCCAAGAATTTGGCATCGCTGCCATGGGCGGAGAGGAGTTCCAGCGCCTCGGGAATAGAAGCAGGGGTATGATAGTTAAGTTTTGGAAGTCTCCTGATGAACATCACTTTCCCTCCTTTTTTCTCAGCTCTGCCAGTATCTTCTCGGCCGTAACAGGCAGATCTTTGATCCGAACCCCCACTGCGTCATAGACACCGTTGGCAATGGCGGCAAGCGTGGAGCAGGAACTCGCTTCGCCTGCGCCTTTGGCGCCGAAGGGTCCGTAGGGATCGTGGGTGTGAACGTGCTGCACCACGTACTCGGGCGTATCCAGCGCCGTAGGCTGTTTGTAGTCACGCCAGGAGTAATTGAGCATGCGGCCGCGCTCGTCGTAAAGAGACTCTTCGAGAAGTCCATGACCGGTCATGTGGGCAGAGCCGCCATTGACCTGGCCTTCGAGCATCACCGGGTGGATTGGCTGTCCTGCGTCATCGCCGCTTACACCTTTCAGCAGAGTAACCTTTCCCGTTTCCCTGTCCACATCCATTTCAATTGCGGTTGCGATAAAGTCGATGCCGTGTGCAAGGTTGCCT
>JAZDGZ010000444.1:0-2425 GCA_043806375.1 Pseudomonadota bacterium
GAGGGCAAGGCATGGCGAGGCTGCTTAAAGGATTTACACCTTACAGAAAAGAAGATGCCGAAAGATACAACAGGCTTAGGTGGTGGCCGGGCCTGACGTTGGGCGATATACTCGACAGGGCCTCGGATATTCATCCGGACAAAGAGGCCTTTGTGGATCGGAAGACGCGGCTTACCTACGGGGAGGCCCGCGACAAGACCGACAGGCTGGCCCTGGGCCTGATGGATCTTGGCATCCGGCCCCGGGAACGGGTCCTTGTTCAGCTTCCCAACTGGAACGAATTCGTATTCGCCTATTTTGCCGTACAAAAGATCGGGGCCGTTGCGGTCCTGCTGATCGACCGGTTTCGCCAGTTCGAGATCAATCACATCGTAAGCCTTACGGGGGCCACCTCCTGGATTGTTCCCTCCCGATATAAAAATACGGATTATATTCCCATCATCAATGACGTCCTGCAGGAGCGCCGGGAGATTAAAAATGTCGTCACCGTCCGGGGAGAGGGCGATGCGCAGGCCTTTACGAGCCTCGAAAAACTGATCGTGGAGACCCCGTTGACGGAGAGGAACCGAGACCGACTCGCAGAGCGGCGTCCGGACCCCATGGAGGTTGCCCACATGGGGCCGACGGGAGGAACGACTGGCGTCCCCAAAATTGTCCCCCGCACGCACAACAGTCTGATTACATGCGTTGACTATTGCTCCAGGTCCTGGGAGCAGAACAACGAGGATATTAACCTGATTGCCGGCCCCATCGGCCATGACCTGTCCTTCACCAAGGGTTTTATCGGAAGCGTCGTCACCATCGGCAAGGTCGTATTCCTTGATTCTTCGGACGACAAAGACATCTGCGAGACCATTGAGCAGGAGAAGGTGACCTCCATCATATGGGTCCCCGTTCTGGCCCAAAGGATGCTACAATACAAGGAGCTGGGCCAGTATGATCTGAGCTCCCTGAAAAAAATGCACAGTGCCGGGGGGGCAAGCCACCCCGAGCTGGTCAGGGAGGTGACGAAAAGGCTGGGGATGAAGTTCTTCAACGGCTACGGCGCAACGGAGGGAATGACGACCATCACCCGTCCCACCGATTCCCTGGAGACGATCTGCCGGTGCGTAGGGAGGCCCACATGCCCTTACGATACATACAAGGTCATAGATGAAGAGGGGAATGAACTTCCCTCGAACAGGCAGGGGGAGCTGGTTCTTAAAGGGCCCGGCGTGTTTACGGGCTATTACCGGAATCCGGAGGAGAACAGGAAGGCCTTTACCGGGGACGGATTCTTCCGAACCGGGGACCTGGCCAGGATCGATGAAAAGGGCTATATCACCCTTACCGGCCGCATCAAGGAGATGATCAACCGGGGCGGCGAGAGCATCAGCGCCACGGAAATCGAGAAACTTATCAGCCGCCATCGGGATGTGGCGGCTGTGGCCGTCGTTCCCATGCCTGATCCCCTGATGGGCGAGAGGGTTTGCGCCTATATCGAGCCCAAAGCAGGGGCCAAGCCCACCTTTGATGTGATCATTTCCTTTTTGAAAGAGCAGAAGGCCTCTGTGCTCCAGCTTCCGGAGCGCATTGAATTTATCGAAGCCATGCCCTACACGGGCGCACAGAAACCGGATAAGCGAACCTTGCGGGAAGACATTGAGAAAAAACTCCGGATGGCCGGTTGAGCCGCGAAAGGAAAAGAATAAAACAAGCAGGCAAAGGAGATACATCATGGGAGAAGTGCAGAAGATAAGAACCGCCTGCCGCAACTGCCATGGGGGGTGCGGCGTCATAGCCCATGTGCGGGACGGCAGGGTGATCAAGGTGGAAGGGGATCCCGATTCCCCAATCAGTTACGGGACCCTTTGCAGCAAGGGGCTGGCCGTTACGCAACTGGCCTACCATCCGGACAGGGTGCTTTACCCCATGAAAAAGGCGAAGGGCAAATGGGAGCGCATCTCCTGGGATGAGGCCCTGGACACCGTTGCGGCAAAGTTCCGGCAGGTAAGCGACGAGTACGGCCCCGAACACATCGTTGTGGGCCAGGGGACCGGACGGGACTATGAGAGCCATCTCTACCGCTTTGCCAACCAGTTGGGCACCCCCAACGTGTTGACGGCCGGGCATATGTGCTACGTTTCAAGGGTCGCCTCGACGCTGATCACCATAGGCAACCTGCCCGTTTGCG
This sequence comes from Pseudomonadota bacterium, assembly GCA_043806375.1. Classification (GTDB taxonomy): domain Bacteria; phylum Desulfobacterota; class DSM-4660; order Desulfatiglandales; family HGW-15; genus JAZDGZ01. The sequence continues at coordinate 2,174 of JAZDGZ010000444.1, forward strand.
ACTACCGGGGGGAGCCCAAATGCATCGTCATGTGGGGCTGCAATCCCCAGTGGACCAACCCGGACGAATACAAGGGTGTGGATTTCTGGAAGGCCTACAAGAAAGGGGCCGGGCTGATCGTGATCGATCCGCGGAGGGGCTTCCTCGCCAAAAAGGCGGACCTCTGGCTTCAGCTCCGGCCGGGCACGGACGCGGCCCTGGCCCTGGGCTTTCATAGCGTGATCATTGAGGAAGAGCTTTACGACAAAGAGT
>JAZDGZ010000445.1:0-5350 GCA_043806375.1 Pseudomonadota bacterium
AGAAGTTCCTCGGCGACCTCCCGGCTGTCTGCCTCCAAAACGATCAAGATCAATGACCCCTTGACCGCAGCACCCGACCACCTGCCGTCTTCCAGCCGGGCAAAGCCCTTTCGATCCGCATCGTGGAGATAGGTCTTGAAAAGGCTCCGAAGGGCCTTTGCCGCTTTTTCCGCGTCAGGGTACAGGGCTGAAAGGAGACGGCAGGATCCATGATCCAGCCGGTACTCTGCGAGGGTCGCCTCGGTTTGAGGTCCTAGATTCAGGATATTTTCGTCCGACAGGTAATAGTGGAAATTGAGGATATGATGGTCATGAAAATATCGAATGCTCTTGGATTGAAGTCCTCGGGGGGGCAAATAGGAGAGAATGAGGGGCTTCGGACCTTCCTCCTTTATGATGAGGGCCAGCCTCCCGGCGATTTCTCTGATGGCTGCCCTGGCGGCCTCGGTCTCCTGTTCCGCGTAAAGGGAGGCGAAGTATCGGTCCTTCCAGAAGCTGAGCCAGCCGGCCCGGTAAAGGGCGCCTTGTCCTATATCCAGCGGCTCCCCATCCTGGTCATGCGTGAACACGCCGAAGGCATCTTTCGATGTCCCCATGTCGAAGATATCCAATATGATGGCAGGGCCGTCGGGGGCGGTGTAACGGCGGGAAAGGCATCTCTTCATATGGTAGGCCCTGTAGAGTTCACCCGCCCCGTCAATGTATTCAAAAATCGTCCGGTCGTCGAAATACCGGTCCTCCTCGCCCTTTGCCCAACCCATGACATGTTGCGGCAGGGCCGACTGAATAGCTTCGAGCGTAGCAGCATGCGTCCCGGAGTCCATCAAAGCGCCCACCAGGAGAATGGTCAAAATGAAAAAGCAAGTCTTCACGGGAAACGTGATTCTACCTTTCTTGGGGCATCACCACTGAAATCGGCCGGCTTAGAAGGTGCAGGGCGCAAGGCGCATGGCAGAATCGATATAAAGAGTTTTTTCCCTGTGCCTTGCACCTCCGTGTATGTCCCGAGTCTACGGCAGGAATCAACCCAGGAGGGCCTCATCCTTCAGCTCGGCCCCGAACCTCCGTACCACCTCTTCTACGGTGAGGGCCGCCTTGTCCTCTCCTTATATGTCGAACTGGATCCTCCCCTCGTGGAGCATGATCATCCGGTTCCCGCAGCGGATAGCCTGCAGCATATTGTGGGTGACCATGATGGTGGTGAGATGATTTTCCCTGACGATATCCTGGGTAAGCTTCATGACCGTCTGCGCCGTCCTGGGATCGAGGGCTGCGGTGTGTTCATCCAGGAGAAGGAGCTTGGGGAGGGAAAGGGTGGCCATGAGCAGCGTGAGGGATTGGCGCTGCCCGCCGGACAGGAGACTCACCGAGTCCTTGAGCCGCGTTTCCAACCCAAGATCAAGCATCTTCAGGATATCCCTGTAAAACTCCCGGCGCGATTTGGTGACCCCCCAGCGGAGACCCCTTGGGCGGCCTCGAAGGTCTGCCATGGCAAGATTTTCCTCGATGGTCATGGAGGCGGCCGTCCCTACCAAGGGATTCTGGAAGATTCTCCCGAGGTATCGGGCCCTCCTGTGTTCAGGCAGATGGGTGACCCGGGTTCCGTCAATGAGGACTTCGCCCTCATCCGGCGTAAAGGTCCCCGCAATCAAGTTCAAGAGGGTGGTTTTGCCCGCGCCGTTGCTTCCGATGACCGTGATAAAGTCACCCCCCCTGCAGTGGAGGGAAATCTCGGCTATGGCCACCTTTTCATCGATGGTGCCCTTCTTAAAGACCTTTCTGATTCCCTCAACCCTGATCATATCGAGTTCTTCCAATCATCACCACGAAAGCACGAAAGGTGGAAAAAACATTTAATCATTTTTGACCACGAAGGCACGAAAAAACAAAAAGAGGAAAAGCCATTTTCGTGTTTTCGAGTTCAGGTTGTCCCTTGTGCCTCGTCCCTTGCGCCCTGTGCCCTTTTCACACTCCGCGCAAATGGATTTTCCCCTCTTTCTCTTTCTTAAGGGCCGGGATGCCCAGGGCCAGGATGACCATGACCCCGGTGGCCAGCTTCAGGTCGGTGGGCGCCAGTCCGAGCCTAAGCCCTATGGAGATAATGAGTTTGTATATGATGGAGCCCACCACGGCCGCAAGGGTCATCCTCTGCACCGATTGCCTTCCGATCAGGGCCTCACCAATGATGATGGAGGCAAGGGCTGCGACGATCATGCCTATCCCCATACCGACGTCGGCGAAGCCCTGATCCTGGGCGACAAGGGCCCCGGAAAGGGCGACAAAGGCGTTTGAAAGGCCGAGGCCCAGGACGGTCATATTGTCCGTGTTCACCCCGAGGGTCCGGATCATTTGCTCGTTGTCGCCGGTGGCGCGCATGGCAAAACCGAGTTGGGTTCGGAAAAAGAGGTCTGAAAGGAGCTTGAGACCCACGGTCACCACGAAGAAGAAGGCGATGATGGGAACGAACCGGTTCACCTCCAAGTTTTCCAGGGGGGTCAAAAAGGTCGATACCGTGAGCAGTTGAATGTTGGATCGACCCATGATGCGCAGGTTAACCGAATAAAGGACGGTCATCATCAGGATGCCGGCCAGGAGGCTGTTGATCTTGAGCCTGGTATTGAGGAGGCCCGTGCAACAACCGGCCAGGAACCCGACCACAACGGCCATCAGGGTGCCGTAAATGGGGGGTACGCCTTCCATGATGAGGCGGGCGACCACGGCTGCCCCGAGGGGAAAACTCCCGTCAACGGTCAAATCAGGAAAGGCCAGGATGCGAAAACTGATCACGATTCCGAGCGCGACCAGTCCGTAGGCTAATCCCTGTTCCAGAGAGATGGGGATGGTCCTTAGAAAACCGCTGAGTAGCATGCCTTTATGACACCATGAATTAATGGGGCGCATGGTGCAAGGCCCAAGGCCCAAGGAGATGATCTTATGGAATTTGTATTTCCATGAGCCTTGTGCCCTGTGCCTTGTACCGTTTTATGGTGGAGAACAGGAGTCATCCCAAACCTGCCGATACCATGAATGGCTTAAACCTTAAGCGGCGGAGTTGGAACCTATTTGCCCTTCACCAAGTTGCCTTTTTCATCCCAGAGACGATCGGCGGCCTTTTCCAGCAAGGTCATGGGGAATTTTGCGCCCTGCAGCTTGGCGTGTTTCAGGCTGACCCAAAGGGTATAACCGGCCGCAAGCCCGGCAGGGATTTGACCGGGGTCCGTGCCTTTCAGAATGCCTGCAGCCTTCTTGCCGGCCGTGTATCCGACCAGGAAATAGTCCAGTCCATAGGCAGCCGTGGCCCCCCTGGGAACACTGTCCCTGTCGCCGGCGAAGAGGGGAATGTTGTTCTCGTTGCAGACCTTGACGATGGCTTCAAAGGCGGAGACAGAGGTATTGTCAGAGGTAATGTGGATGGCATCTACGCGTCCCACCAGGCTCTGGGCGGCCTGCATCACCTCTGCGCTTGTGGAAACGTGGGCTTCAACGAGCTTGCCCCCCATTTTTTCTATGGTCTCCTTCATCTCCTTGATGTGAAAGGTCACGTTTACGTCCCCTGGATTATAGATGGTGCCCCAATTCTTGGCCTTGGGCAACAGATCCTGGTACATCTGGCACTGTAACGTGATGGGCCAGCGGTCGCTGACGCCCGTGATATGGGTGCCTGTCTTGCCCATCTTCGGGACAATGCCGGTGGCCACGGGATCGGTGACAGAAGAAAAGACGATCGGGATCGTCTTGCTGACCTTTGCCGATGCCTGGGCATTGGGCGTGCTGATGGCATGGATCAGATCGACCTTGTCATCTTCGAATTTCCGGGCAATGATGGCACAGTTGGACTGATCACCCTGGGCATTCTGTCGATCGATGGTGACGTTCTTGCCTTCCACAAACCCCTCCTCTTCAAGGGCGGCCTTAAAGCCCTTGGAGTCATTATCGAGGGCCGGATGGGAGACGATCTGGTGTTCCCCTATCCGGATCATTTTGGCCGAAACACCGGACCCAAATAAGAGGCCTAGAGCCAATAAGAACGATAAGACCCCAATCATCCTTCTCATGTCCATATCCCTATCTCCTTTTCTTGGGTTGAAAAGATAGAACCATCCCGTTATGCGTTTTTCTATTGATTGGCCATGGTTCGAAAATCAAAGGCTGCGGGCCTCTGGCGGCAAATTCTCGTGGGAACCGGAATCCCGACCCATTTTAGAGCTGCAAGAAGAGAGTGGGGATCCATTCAATATAGGGGATGCTCGAATAAGGTGTCAAGGGAAAACCCCTGTTGGAGCTGTGATGCAGGACGGCCCCTTTCACCCTGATCCACTGTCAAGGCATCATCTCCCCTCCCATCAGGGACGGCGCAAGGCACCCCAGTGTAATAGAAACTGATTACATGGAGCAGGCAAGACACAAGGAAAATTTTTACCACGAAAACACGAAAGCAAGAAGACACGAAAATAAAAACGGGCCCCTTTTTCTTCTTTTTCGTGTTTTCGTGGTCAAATTCTTCCCTGTGCCGTGTGGCTTGCGCTTTGCACCTTTCTTCAAACATCACCACGAAAACACGAAAAAACGAAAAAGAGAAACGGCATCTCTTGTTTTCCTCTTCGTGGTTTCTTCATTTCGTGATTTCGTGGTTCAAATTTTCCTTGGGTCTTGCCTGCTCCATGTAATCAGTTTCTATTACACTGGGGTGCCTTGCGCCGTCCCTGATGGGAGGGGAAATGATGCCTCGATGGTGGCAGGGACAGGGGTTTTCCCTTGACACCCTATTCGAGCATCCCCTATATTGAATTGATCCCCACTCTCTTCTTACTGCTCAAAATGGGTCGGGATTCCGGTTCCCACGAGAATTTGCCGCCAGAGGCCCGCAGCCTTTGATTTTCGGACCATGGCCAATCTGTAGAAAAGGGCTAACATTTTAGCTCCTTGAAATGGAGCGATGATTGGATTGGTCATGGGGATCTCTTTTCAAAAACCCAAAATGATACGAAAAACGCATAACGGGATGATTCTATACTTTTCAACCCAAGAAAAGGAGGTAGGGAAATGGACATGAGAAGGATGATCGTGGTCTTATCGCTCTTGTTGGCTCTGGGCCTCTTATTCGGGTCCGGCGTTTCGGCCAAAATGATCCGCATAGGGGAACACCAGATCGTCTCCCACCCGGCCCTGGACAATGATTCCAAGGGATTTGCAGCCGCCTTGGCCGAGGAAGGTTTCGTGGAAGGGAAAAATATCACCATCGACAGGCAGAACGCCCAGGGGGATCAGTCCAACTGTGCCATCATTGCCAGGAAATTTGAAGACGACAAGGTTGATCTGATCCATGCCATCAGCACGCCCAATGCCCAGG
>JAZDGZ010000446.1:0-4607 GCA_043806375.1 Pseudomonadota bacterium
GGCTTCTTTTTGGGAGGGCCCTCGTCTGAGGGCGTCATGGTGCGGGCAAGTTCTCTGATCCGCGGGTCTTTATCGTCCACACAAGCTGCCAGAATCTCACCGACCCTCGGGTGGTCGATCTGTGAAAGCGCGAAGGCCGCGCTTGCGCGAAGATCGGCCCCGTATTTCCTCCGCCAGAAATAGAACTTATCAAGCATCCCGGGCTTCAAAATATTGGCCAGCGGTTCGATGCTGGCTGGATCACCGATCTGCCCGAGACTCTGACAGCAGGCGATAAGCCTCTCCTGTTTCTTGGCCGATTTCAGCAGGGAAAGGAGCATTGCCTGGGCACCCTCGCGCTTAAGTCTCCCTAGGCACTTGATTGCCCCAACAGCCACAGCGATCTTTTCGTTCCCCGTAAAGTCCAGGAGCAGATTTTCCACCCTTTCGTTGTTAAGGCGTTCGGCCAGACGAAAGGCCTCTTCCCGCACTTTGGCGCTCTCGTCGCTGAAGGCATAGGTGAGTTCCGCCGTGAGGTCCTGTGTGACTCGATCAATGACCGCTAGGATGCGCAGGCGCTCCCCCATCGTGGTCTGAAGTCCCAGTTCCCGTCTGAGCAGTTTGGCAGGCTCGGGTCCCTGTTCTCCCAGGAGAGCGGCAGCGATCTGCCTGACGCGCAGGTCTTCCTCATTCTTGATGACGTCCACGAGAAGCGGCCAGGCTGCATTCCCTAGGCTGCCGAGGAGTTGGGCGGCGTTCTGTCGCCTCAATGGGTCGTCGGATCGAAAATCCTCCAAGAGCAGTTGCTGGGTTTCAGGTTCGAGGGGGCGAACCATGATCTCCCCGAACACATCGGCCTGTTCACTCTTGGCCTCGAGAAAGGCCTTGTGTCGTCCTTGGAGATGCAGAAGGGTTCGAGTGGCCAGGGGGTAATCGATGAACTGGAGAAGTATGGTCGCAACCCGATGCAACAGATCGGCCAGGACCTTTAGAACGGAAGGTTCCTCTTCTTGGGAAAGGATGCTCAGAAGTGGACCCGCCAGTATTCTGGCCAGTTGGTTCTGCAGGCCGATATTCAGTCCTGTCATGAGGTTCACGCAGCGGACGATCACCTTTCGTCTGTCTTTCGGAGCCTTACGCTTATAGCCCCGGAATAGATCCTGGATGAAGAGACTAATCTCTTTCTTGTCGCCTTTCAGCAAAAGGTCACTGATCTCCTCCGGCATCTCTTTCGAAGGGATTTCGGCAGACTCTTCCGGTATGAAATCAGGCTCCTCGGTCGCCTTTTTGCCCTCCTGTTGTAAGGCGCGGGCTTCAAATCCACCGGAATCCGATGCGCCTGAAAAGACCTTGGCTTCATAATAGAGACGACGGTCGAAAAGAATGCCTTCAAGCTTCTTCTCTTTTGACAGCCGTGCCCAGAAGGAACTGTCGACACCGGATGTGGGAAGGTGCCCAAGGGCATCGATGAAAGCCTTCATTTCTTCTATGGTGATCTTCCCCAAGAAAGTAATGCTTTTGAGGGAAAGAGAATCCAGAAATTTGAGAAAACTTTGAGCCACCAGCTGAAACTCGGCAAAATCGAGCTTTTCACCGTTCACGAGCAATGAATCACCGACCCGACCCATGGTCAGGGCGTATTGGACGGCCAGGACGCGACCAAGGGCCTCCATGAGTTGGTTGATGGCGCTCTCAATAGCCCTGCTCTTCAGAGGATAGAGCCTGATGCTTTTCGCCGCATTGAGGAGGCTCCTTGTGAATTCCGGGAGGAGGGCTGCCTGCTCCGAATCCAGCCGGCCTTCCACGGCCTCCAGGCGGGAAGAGATATCCTGCTCCCCTGAAGCGGCCCCTTCCTTAGCCCCTACACCATCCCCCGCACCTTCCCTCTCCGTTTGTACGGTGTATTGCACCTGCGTCAGTTCGACGTGGTGGAGTTGCTTCTCGGAGAGGAACCCTTGCCAGAACTCCTTCTGAATCGTTTCCCTCTTGATTTGACCAAAGGCTTCCATCAGGACACCCAACTCTTCGATAGTAAGATCTCTCCTGAAACCAAGGCCCTTCAGTTCCAGTTGACCGAGAAACTTGATGAAGCCGTCCGCAGCGGCCTTGAATTCAGCGACATCTATGTTTTCGCCGTTGACCGAGAGGGCGTTCTCTATCTGGAAAAAGGTCAGGAATTCACTCTTGTCCAAGATCTTGTCGATGGATTCCTTGATCTGCTCATTGGCAACGATGATGGACTTGCTGCCAGGGGGGTAAAGCTTGACATTGCGCACGGCCAGGAGAATGCCGCGCAGGATACCGGGGACATGTTCCAGGCTCTCCGGGTCCAGAGGAAGCTTTTTGGCGCGTGCATCAAGAGGACTTTCTCCAGTGTATTGGACTGCCTCTTCGGCGCTGAAGACCTCATGGTCACGGACCGTCTGGATCTGTTCGTAGGACCTCGCCTTTTCCTGATTCGTAGAGCGCTTGAAATGGTAGGCAAGGGTTGCCGCGGACGGCAGAAGATCTCTTTCATAAAGGGATTCCTGGTAGTTTCCCACACGCTCGTGTAATTCCTGTCTGAGATCCTCTCCAATGGATCCATAGGTGATGTCCAGCACCCGGGTGCTGAGAAAACGGATGGTTTCGTCATTCACCTGGAAGTCTGAACTGATGAGGCCCTGAGAGACCGCGTTGTCGACAAACTCCAGAATCTGAGCTTCGCCCTTTTCCGCGCTGCCGGTCAGTGCGCTTACCGGGACCTTGTCGCCAAATACCGAGATCTGGTTCAGGAGTTCTTTGCTCTCTTCGTCGAGCGCGGAGATCTTCTGTCTGACGACCTCTTCGAGGGACCTTGGGAGATACCCCTCTTCCAGGGGTTGAACGACCCATTGATGGCCGGCAAGGCTGATTTTTCCATCCATAATCAGCTTTCGCACCATCTCACTGAGGAAAAGGGGGTTACCCTGGGTGAGCCCCTCAAGTTCAATCCCAAAAGACTCAGGAAGGTCCACGCGGGGGAAGATATCCTCCAGATGGCTGACGATGTCTGCTCCCGTAAGGGGCGGCAAGGTCAATTTCTGGAGACCGCATTCAGGGCCGTAGGCGGCGCAAAATCGCCTCAAGATATCGGAGGGACCCCGATCTGAGGCCTGGCCTGTGTCCGTGGCAGCGCCGCAGACAAAGAGAGGGACCCCTTGACGCAAAATCAAACGTCTGAGCAACAGAAGCGTGGCCTCGTCACTAAAGTGCAAGTCATCAATCAAGAGAACGGTATGCCTCGATTCAATGACTCCCTGGAACAGCTTGATGAGGGAGGCGAAAATCCCTTCACGGTAGATCTTTTGATCTCTTTGTTCGACACCTTCGGCCTTGCCCAGTTGCGGCAGGATGGGAGAAAGGCAGGCCTTCTCTTCAGGCGTAAATTCGTTTAACACGCCCTCCCCCTTATCCTCTCGAAGGTTCAGGAGGGCTATGATGATGTTGCCGATCAGGTAGTATGGCCTGTAGAGCTCTTGAGGGACGCCGGTCACTTTGATCTGCAGGATCGACTTGCTCCGAGAGAGAGTGCGCTGGATCGTGTCAAGAAACATGCTTTTTCCCATGCCGGCGGCCCCTTCTACAACAAGAAACTGGCTTTGACGCTTGCCGAATCTCTTGAGCGCTTCGGCCATCCGGGAAAGCTGTTCCTTACGGCCGGCGATCTTTGTCTGCCCGAGTTGATGGAGCACTGTTTTGACAAAAACGTTCTGCGGGGCAATTTCTCCAACGTTGGCCAATCGGTCGCGTCCCGTTTTTTTGGCATAATAGAGTGCCGTGTCCGCCTTTTGAATGAGGACCTTCTCGTCTTGCGCATCAGAGGGAGCCGTGGCGACGCCAATACTCAATGTGAGGGCGATTTCACTATCCATCTCCTCCAGAAGCGCCGGCTTGTCGTGTATCAGTTGAATGAGCCTTTCACCCAACCGAAGGGCCTCCTGCTTTTCGGCCTTCGGCATGAGGATCATGAACTCATCCCCGGCGTAACGGATGGGCAGGTTATCATCTCCTGCCGCCTCCCTGAGAAGGCCTGCTACCCAGACAAGCACTTGATCACCGGCATCATGACCGTGGGTGTCGTTGATGGTTTTGAAGTGATCCACATCCATCATGATCAAAGAGAGAGGATGGTTTTCGAGGGCATCCCAAGTGATTTTGGAGTTGAAGTAATTGAAGAGAAAACGGCGGTTGTAAAGGCCGGTCAGTTCGTCTTCAAAGATCAACCGGGAGGGATCTTTGCCAACGTTCTCGAGATAGTAGACTAGTTCTTTATGTTCCATAGAATAGGCTTGCAGGGACGGCTGATAGGAGCCCCTATCGATGAATAGTATAGGTTTGAAAGGGCTTCTGTGTCAAGGCAAAAGACCGCGCATGGCCGTGGTTTCAACCTTTTCACCGGTGGAATTTCTTGCGGGGCATTCCCATCCTGCGATGGTAAATGAAGCCGAACCCCTTTTACTTATCCAAATGAGCCGCAAAGGGAGAGTCTTTCAGGAGCGCTAAGAAGGCTGAACCGAGGCCGTGGGGGCCATTCCAGCGAAGCACCCCCACAAGATCTTTAATGGCCTCAGGTTTCTTCAGGGGATATTACTCGTTTTTCCAGACCG
>JAZDGZ010000447.1:0-5524 GCA_043806375.1 Pseudomonadota bacterium
CCTTGGAGTCGTTATCGAGGGCCGGATGTGAGACGATCTGGTGTTCCCCTATTCGGATCATTTTGGCCGAGACACCGGACCCAAATAAGAGGCCCAGAGCCAATAAGAACGATAAGACCCCAATCATCCTTCTCATGTCCATATCCCTATCTCCTTTTCTTGGGTTGAAAAGATAGAACCATCCTGTTATGCGTTTTTCTATTGATTGGCCATGGTTCGAAAATCAAAGGCTGCGGGCCTCTGGCGGCAAATTCTCGTGGGAACCGGAATCCCGACCCATTTTGAGCAGCAGGAAGAGGGTGGGGATATATTCAATATAGGGGATGCTCAGATAGGGTGTCAAGGGAAAACCCCTGTCCCTGATTCACCGTCAAGGCATCATTTCCCCTCCCATCAGGGACGGCGCAAGGCAACCCAGTGTAATAGAAACTGATTACATGGAGCAGGCAAGACACAAGGAAAATCTTTACCACGAAAACAAGAAGACACGAAAATAAAAACGGGCCCCTTTTTCTTCTTTTTCGTGCTTTCGTGGTAATAGTTGCGTTCGACGGGTTTGGAGAAAAGCTTGCTCAAAGAACAGCCTTGGCCAGTTCCCCGATAAATGCTGCATCCGTGCCGCAGCAACCGCCGATCATATCGGCGCCCGCGGCCTTTATCTCCTTTCCATGCCGGGCAAACTCGAGGGGTGATTGCTCGTAGATGGTGATGCCTTCACGGGTCACGGGTTGGCCCGCGTTGGGCTGGACGAGTATAGGCTTTTGTGTGACGGCCCTGATCTCTCTTGTGAGATCGATCATATCCCGGCTCCCCAGGGTGCAATTGGCCCCTACCACATCTGCCCCTGCATCCACGAGGGCGGAGACGGCCTCCTTTACCCCCTCCCCCATCATGGTGAAATAGCCCCTTTTTGTCTTGTTATAGGTCATGGAGGCGACGACCAGAATTTGGCCCTGAGCCTTCTTCGCCGCCCGCACCGCCGCGAGGGCCTCCTGCAGTGAAAACATCGTCTCGATGCTGATCAGGTCGACCCCCCCTTTGATCAGGGCCTCGGCCTGCATCCGGTAGGCCTCTTCAACCGCGTGAGGATCAAGGGTCCCCAGGGGTTTGAAGAGCTTACCGGTGGGCCCCAGGTCTCCGGCAACAAATTTCCCTTGCGGGCAGGCCTCCCTGGCTATCCTTGCCGCCTCCAGGTTTATTGCCTCCATCTGTCCGGAAAGCCCCCTGTCCGAGAGTTTAATGAGATTTCCGCCAAAGGTGTTGGTATGGACCACGTCGGAGCCGGCCTCATAGTAACGCCGGTGGATCTCCATGACCAGGGAGGGCTTTTCAAGATTCCAAACCTCGGGACATTCGCCCGAAGAGAGTCCCGAGGCCATGAGCATGGTGCCCATGGCGCCATCAAAGAGGACCGTCCTGTCTTGGGCCATTCTCAGAAGCGCGTGTGTCATGTCAGGATCCTTTCATCAACCCTTTAGCAGTTCTCTTACCTTTTTCATGCCGTCCATGGCATCCATGCCGTATGCATCGGCGCCGATCTTCCGGCAGAAGGTCATGTCAACGGGCGCACCCCCTATGATGACCTTTAAAGAGGGAAGATCCCGTTTCCGGATGAGGGAGACGACCTCTCCCATGCTTTGCATGGTGGTAGTCAGGAGGGCTGATATGGCAATGACCTCCGCCCCCTGTTCCACTGCCACGTCGACGAATCGTTCCGGTGATACGTCCACACCCAGGTCGATGACTTGGAGGCCCGCCCCTTCGAGCATGATGGCCACGAGATTCTTCCCTATGTCGTGGATATCCCCCTTGGCCGTTCCGATGACCACCTTTCCTCTCGCCGCGCCGGAGGTCGACGTGAAACGGGGTTTGAGAAGAACCATGCCCGCCTGCATCGCCTTGGCAGACCAGAGGACCTGGGGAATGAATATCTCCCCTTCGCCGAATCTTTCACCCACAAGATCCATCGCAGGGATGAGGGCCTGATTCAGGATGTCATCCGCGGCGATTTCCGAATTCAGGGCCTTTTGAACGTCGGCCGCAACCTCGTCCACCTTCCCCTCGAGAATGCCGTCGTAAATCCCCCTCATGATGTCCACGGTCATCTCCTAGTCTTCTTGTTTGCCGTCTCCCAGATCTCTGAAAGCTCGGCTTTCACCCCCTTGGGGAGACCCTCGGGTTCATGGGTTTTCGAGAGATCCAGGGCCTTTTCAATGATCTTGTCGTTGACCGTCTTCTTCCCCTTTTTGACCCACTTGGGGAGGGCCTCGCGGTTTAAGAAACCGGGCCGCCAGTGCTCCTTCATAAAGAAATCGAGGGTATGCCTTTCACCCAGAAAGTGACCTCCGGGGCCGACCGCTTTGATGACATCCATGGCCAGGTGATCCTCGTCTATCTCAAATCCCTTCATATACCGCTTGACCATGGCGATGAGTTCATTGGCGAAGATGATCATCTCAGGGGCGGCGATGAATCCCTGGCCCATATATCCGCAGTCATGGATCAGGTTGGCGCCGTCCAGGGCCGCGTTCAGGAGCGTGAAGGCGTATTCGGCCCCAGCCTGGAGGTCCGGAACCTGGGCATCGCTGCAACCCGCGGTTCCCCAGATGGGCAGTCCGTAGTGGTGGAAGAGGTCTGCGTAGGCCGAATGGGTCAGGCGAAACTCGGCTGCCGTATAACTTGCCGTCGCGTGGAGCATATCCATGCTGGTCGCCGCCACGCCCGTGATGACCGGAGCCCCTTTACGGGTCAATTGATGGATGACCAGGCCCGAAAGGGCTTCGGCCACGGCTACTGAGAGGGCTCCCGCCAAGGTTACGGGTCCAGTGGACCCGGCCAGGAGGGCAGGGGTATAATTGACAGGGATCCCCTTTTCCGAGCAGTAGATCAGTTTGGATACCGCCTCCTCGGAGTGGGTCAGGGGTGAGGTCGGTTCGGCATAATGGATGAGAAAAGGGTGGTCGAAAAGTTCCTCTCCGCTTCCGGCGATGACCGCTGCCATGTCATGGATGATCCTCAGGTCCTCCTCGGATCCGGCCGTGAAGAATATGGGCTTGATACTGTTCTCGGCCTCCAACTGAAAACACCTGATGTAATGGAGACCGGGCGGGATGTCCTTGGGAAGGCCGTAGGACCCTATGAAATCGATATGGGGCATGGCGTCGCTGATCCTTGTGCTCAGGATGACGTCGTCGGCCGTGGTGTCCCTTATTTCCCTGGTTTCAAGATCAATGGTCTTGGGAAGGTCGGTCCCCGTGCCGAAATAGATCCTTCTCCCGCCAAGCTCCATTGCCGGTTCTTTCTTCCGGTTGTAGATGATCAGGTTTGACGGGGCGGATTGAATGGCTTCTTCCACCAGGAAGGAGGGAATTCGAACGATCCCGCCCTCTTTGACCCTGCCCCCGTGGGCGGCAAGGAGCTCCAACCCTCCCCGATGGTTGATCTTCACCCCCACCTCTTCCAGTATCCTGAGGGCCGAGTGATGAATCCGCAATATTTGGGACTCATCCAGAAGTCTGAATCTGGGTGTGCAGTGATTGTGTGATCCCGTCTCCATGACAACCTCGTCTCTATCCCTGATCGGGTCTCTTTGCCGAAACAATCTCATGAATCCTAGCCCAAGGCAGGGCGAGGAGTCAAGCACCACATAAGAAAGGCGCAAGGCGCAAGGAACAGAGCACAAGGAAAAACTTGACCACGAAAACACGAAATTAAGAAAACACGAAAATGAAAACAAAAAAATCCTGTCTTTTCTTTTCGTTTTTTCGTGCTTTCGTGGTGATGTTTAAAGAGAGGTGCAGGGCGCAAGGGACAGGGCGCAAGGAAGAATTTGACCACGAAAACACGAAATTAAGAAGCCACGAAGATAAAAATGGTTTTTCCTCTTTTTGTTTTTTCGTGCTTTCGTGGTGAAAAATGAATAAATGTTCTTTCCTCCTTTTGTGCTTTCGTGATGATGCTTGAAGAATGTGCAGCGGACAAAGCCGATTGACTTTCTTCGGTGAATCAGGCAATTGCTTAAACGTTAGGAAGAGGAGAGAGAGGGTATGAATCATAAGATCTACGACGTGATCATCGTGGGCGGCGGCATTATGGGCTGCTCTACGGCCTATCATCTCGTGAGGGGAGAGGACGGGCTCAAGGTTGCGGTTGTGGAAAGGGATCCTACCTATGCCCGGGCCTCCTCGACGCTGTCCGTGGCCAACGTACGGGTCCAGTTCAGCCTGAAAGAAAACGTGCAGATCTCCAGCCATGCCCTGGATGTCTTGGAAAGATTCGAGCACGAGATGGCGGTGGGGGAGGACAGGCCTTATATTGGCTTTCGCCGCGAGGGGAACCTTTTCATGGTCAAGGAGGCGGGCCGGGCCGCGGCAGAGTCTGCCCTGACCCTGCAAAAGGGACTGGGCTGCCATGTCGAGTGGTGGTCGCCTGAACGAATCAGGGAGCGGTTTCCCCTCTATGATGCGTCCGGTTACTCGGGAGGAACCTTCGGTGCCCGGGACGGTCACCTGGATGCCTATGCCCTGCTCATGGGTTACAAGGCCAAGGCGAGATCCCTTGGTGCGGCATTCATCAAAGATGAGGTTCTCGAAGTCCTCAGGGAAGGCAGAAGAGCCGGGGGCGTGACTCTGGGTTCCGGTGCAAGGCTGACCTCCAAGATCGTGGTCAATTGTGCGGGCCCATGGGCGGCCCAGGTTGCCCGGACGGCAGGTGTGGTCATCCCGGTGGAGCCGGTCAAACGGCAGATCTACGCCCTGGAAACTGCGGTCAGGCCGGAAGGCCCTCTTCCCCTGACCGTGCTTCCTTCGGGCCTCTACTTCCGCACCGAGACCGGGGGACTGATTCTTCTGGGTAAGTCCCTGGCGGATGACCCGGTCGGATTTGACTTCACCTGGGACGAAAAGAGGTTCACGGAGAACCTCTGGCCCGAGTTGGCCGAATTCGTGCCGGCCTTCGACACCCTCAAGGTCAAGAGGGGATGGGCCGGGCTTTACGCGGTGAATACCCTGGACAGCAACGCCATCCTGGGCGAGTGGCCGGAACTCAGGGGTTTTTTTCTGGCCAACGGCTTCTCGGGTCACGGGCTCCAGCAGGGACCTGCGGTCGGGCGGTACCTCTCCGAGCTGATCCTGGACCTCAAGCCGGCCCTCGACCTTTCCATCTTCACCCCCCAGAGGGTTCTTGAGAACAGGCCCCTGAGTGAAGGAGGGATTGTCTGAGAGAGGAAGGTACAAGGCGCAAGGAACAGGGCGCAAGGAAAAACTTGAACACGAAAACACGAAAATAAGAAACTACGAAGATAAAAAGAAAAAATCCCCTCTTTTCTTTTCGTTCTTTCGTGGTGAAAAATGGATATATGTTTTTTCCTCTTTTCGTGTTTTCGTGATGAAGTCTGGAGCGAACATTGTCTCTCACAGAGTGCACAGAGTCACAGAGCTATAGGATGTTAGGTGAGCTGGAACGGTGGGGTTTACGCCCGCCCCAAGACATAGAGAAACCCATCATTCGGCTGTTTATGCACATA
>JAZDGZ010000448.1:0-7097 GCA_043806375.1 Pseudomonadota bacterium
TTGGTTTTTGTGTGGATTGGGGTTTTTTTCTTGACCGTGGGGGCGGGGTCCGGTTACCAGGTGGGAGTGAGAGTGCTGGCGAGGCTTGCGGGGGGGAGGGATGATTGAGAGAAGTGGGCTGATCTTTACCCACACTTGAGACAGGGGGTATTTGGGGTTTTGGGTGTAAGTGCCCCAAAATATGGAATATCGAATGTCGAACAAGGAACCGCAGAATGATGAATTTTTCACTTCGATATTCGAAATTCCTTGTTGGACATTCTGCGGTTTAATGAACGATCTTTAGAACCCAGATAGTTACATTGCCACTGCGTCAAGTGTGTGGAATGCTCAGCAATCCTGGGGGAGATGGCAGGGTGAGGGGGAGCGATCCGTCAATACTATTTCGAGACGGTTAGTATGGATGAGAGGCAGCGAAAGGGACTGGTGAAGGTGAGTCGGAAAGGCATCCAATTCGATTGCCCCATGGATCAATACACGACCTTCCGTGCCGGAGGGAGGGCGGCTGCGCTCTGTTTTGTCGAAAATCTGTCGGACCTAAGGGAGATTGTCGCCTATCTGAGGGCCGAAGGGCTCCCGTATCTCATCATCGGCAGGGGCAGCAATCTTCTGGTCAAAGACGGCGGGTTCCCCGGTGTCGGCCTCATCCTCAGGGGGGACCTGGCAACCGTGGAGAAGAGTGGGAAAGGGGATCGGACGATCCATGCGGGAGGCGGGCTTTCCCTGGTTGAACTTCTGAACACCTGCCGGCGCGAGGGGCTGGAGGGCCTTGAGTTTCTTGCGGGGATCCCGGGGACGGTGGGCGGCGCGGTGATCATGAACGCCGGGGCCTGGGGGAAAGAGATCGCCGGCGTGATAGAGGGTGTTGAGATGATTACAGGCCAGGGCGAGCCGGTGAGAAAGAACCGTGCGGAACTCCGTTTTTCTTACAGGGAGTTGGCCGTTCCGCCCGGAACGGTGATCGTGAGGGCCTCATTTGCGTTGAAGAGGCAAGCCCCGGAAATCATTGCCGAGAGGATAGCCTCCCATCTCAAGGAGAGGAAAGCCAAACAGCCCCTGGAATATCCCAGCGGGGGATCGGTCTTCAAAAATCCCCCCAATGACTATGCAGGCCGGTTAATCGAAATGGCGGGACTGAAGGGAAAACAGGTAGGGGGGGCCATGATTTCTCGGAAACACGCCAATTTCATTGTCAACACGGGAGGAGCCACGGCAGCGGATATCCTGGCCCTCATGGAACTGGCCCGGGAAAGGGTCATGAAAGACACGGGGGTTCAACTGGAGACGGAGATCAGGGTCGTAGGAACTTGATGGGAGGCTTTATACACCTTTATTCACCCTCGGGCTGAAGGCTGGGCATTGTACACATTTGACGAGTGGCAATATAACTATATGATTATAAATATCATTTTTTGAACCGCAGAATGTTCAACAAGGAATTTCGAATATCGAACTGAAAACTTCATCATTCTGCGGTTCCTTGTTCGACATTCGATATTTCATGTTTTGTGGCACTTGCACCCAACCGCCCCAAGTACCCCCTGTATTAAGTGTGGGTAAAGATCAGGGCAAAGGGTCCAAGGGAAGATTTCACATGCGCCGAAGGTCGAGCCAGAAGAGGCAGGGGAAGAAAGGGAAGGGACCGGGGAAACTCCTGAGGACCTGGTGGATTTTCCGGATGGTCGCCTCGTCCTTCCTCAAGTTCTCCTTTGTCTTGATCAGTCTGGTGGGCATCAGCCTGCTTTTTCTCTCTTTATACGGGTACCTTCTCACTTCCCCTCACATAAGACTTGAACAGGTCGTTTTTGAGGGCATTGACGAGCAGATGAAGAACGAACTGCTGACTATGTCGGATCTGAACTTTGATCTGAGTCTCCTCGCTATTGATATGAATGAACTGAAGCAGACCATGGAGAAACATCCTTGGGTCAGATCGGTGGATATGGAAAAGCGGTTTCCTCACACCCTCGTGATTTGGGTAGAGAAGGAAGAGCCCTGGGCAGTCGTGGTTCAGGACAAGCTGTATTACATGAACCGGTGGGGAGGCGTCTTTAAAGAAGTGGATGCGGGCGAGAACTTCGATTACCCGGTTATTACCGGTATCGCTCCGGAGGGTGACGAGAGAGAAAAAGATCTTCACTATGCCCTCCAGGTGTTGAAGGGCCTTGCCCCCGAGACGGTGCCGTGGTCTCTGGACAATCTTTCCGAGATTCATGTGAGAGAGGGGGGAGATGTCTCCCTTTATTTTTCGTCTCTCCCGGTGGTTGTTAATCTGAAGGGAGAGGACCTTGCCGAAAAAATGGATGACTTGAAAAGGCTGGTAGAACACCTGGAAAAGACAGGTCGCATCCATATGGTAAGGGGCATCAACCTGAATTACCGGGATGCTGCAGTTGTCGCTTTCAAGAAGGGGTAAACGGGATAAGACTATGACGGGAGAGATCGTTGTCGGTTTGGATATCGGAACTACCAAGATCTGCGCAGTGGTAGGCGAGGTGCGACCCGATGCCATAGAAATCATCGGCATTGGAAGTCATCCCTCTGAGGGATTAAGAAAAGGCGTGGTGATCAATATCGAAAAGACGGTGAATTCCATCAAGGAGGCCATCGAAGAGGCAGAGACCATGGCCGGGTGTGAAATCAGCGCTGTCTATGCCGGGATTGCGGGCGGCCATATTAAGGGATTCAACAGCCATGGGGTTATTGCCCTGAAGGAAAGGGAAGTCACGAAAAAGGACATAGAGAGGGTGATCGAGGCCGCAAGTGCAGTGGCGATACCCATGGACCGGGAGGTCATCCATATCCTTACGCAGGAGTTTATCGTGGACGCTCAGGATGGGATCATTGATCCGCTCGGCATGGCCGGGGTTCGTCTCGAGGCAAAGATCCACATCGTTACCGGCGCCGTGACCTCCGCGCATAACATTATCAAATGTGCCAACAGGGCCGGTCTGGATGTCTGCGACATCGTCCTCGAATCGCTGGCATCGAGTGAAGCGGTCCTCTCGGATGAGGAACGCAACCTGGGCGTCGCCCTGCTCGACTTTGGCGGGGGAACCACGGATATGGCGGTCTTCTCGCGAGGCACGATCAAACATACGTCCGTTTTGGCCCTCGGTGGGGACAACCTTACCTATGATATCTCCATCGGGTTGAGGACACCCCTGGTGGAAGCGGAAAAGATTAAAATAAAGTACGGATGTGCACTCT
The DNA here is from genome assembly GCA_043806375.1 of Pseudomonadota bacterium. Classification (GTDB taxonomy): domain Bacteria; phylum Desulfobacterota; class DSM-4660; order Desulfatiglandales; family HGW-15; genus JAZDGZ01. The sequence goes on from JAZDGZ010000448.1 coordinate 3,211, forward strand.
CGGCCATGATGGGGAAGGATGAAACCATTGATGTGCCCGGGGTAGGAGGAAGAAAGTCAAGGGTTCTGTCGAGGCAGATCCTGGGAGAGATATTGGAGCCGAGGGTGGAGGAGATCCTCACCCTGATTCACAATGAACTGATCCGATCAGGCTATGACGATCTGATCAGCTCAGGGGTCGTTGTCACAGGGGGCTCTGCTGAACTTCCCGGGATTCCGGAAATGGCTGAACAGATATTTAATGCGCCGTCGCGAACGGGATTTCCTCAAGGGATCAGCGGCTTGGTGGAGGTGGTCAATAAGCCGATGTACGCCACGGCGGTGGGTCTTGTCATTTACGGCGCAAAAAGGGTCAAGGAGGGAAAAAAATTCAGGATAAGGGATACAAATATTTTTGGCCGGGTCATGGAGAGGATGAAGAAATGGTTCAAGGATGTCATTTAATATGCCCCATTAGGGCCAACACTGTTCACTTTGGCGCGGTTCGTGAACAAATCCCCCCTCGCCCCCCTTTAGCAAAGGGGGGATGGGGGGATTTGCCAGGGCGAAACGAAGCGTTTCCAGCCTAAGTGAACAGTGTTGCCATTAGGGCAAGAGGTTAAAGGAGGGACACCTATGAAATTTCAATTTATTGAGGAAAAGGAAAGATACAATGCCAAGATCAAGGTCATTGGCGTTGGGGGGGCCGGCGGCAACGCAATCAACAACATGATATCCGCCAAGCTGAAAGGGGTAGAGTTCGTGGCGGCCAACACCGACAGCCAGGATCTTGAGCGATCCACCTGTTCCCATAGACTACAACTCGGGGCAACCGTGACCAGGGGGCTTGGGGCGGGCGCAGACCCCGAAATCGGCCGTCTGGCTGCGGAGGAAAGTCTCAACGACATCAAAGAGGCGGCCGAAGCCTGCGATATGGTCTTTATTACAGCAGGCATGGGCGGAGGCACCGGCACGGGCGCCTCTCCGGTGGTGGCGCGGGAGTGCAGGGAGAGCGGGGCCCTCACGGTTTCAGTGGTGACCAAGCCCTTCAAATTCGAAGGGGATAAGAGGATGAAAAGGGCCATGGAAGGGATAGAAAAGCTCAAAAAGGAGGTTGATACCCTGATCATCATTCCTAACGAGCGACTGAAATCGGTGGGAGGCAAGAGCAGCACCTTCAAAGAACTCATCATCCGGGCAGATGGGGTTCTTCTAAATGCCGTGAAGGGGATCTCGGATCTCATTATGAGCAGTGGCTTCATCAATCTGGATTTTGCGGATGTAAAAAGGGTGATGGAGCAGATGGGAACGGCGATCATGGGAACCGGCAGGGCCAGCGGCGAGAGCAGGGCAACGGAGGCGTCCAGGCAGGCCATCAACAGTCCTCTCCTCGAAGACATTTCCATCAGCGGGGCCAAGGGTCTCCTGATGAACATCACCGGCCCCTCTGATATGACCATGGAAGAGATCGATGAGGCATCAAGCTACATCAAAGGAGAGGTGGCCGGCGATGCAGAGATCTTCTGGGGCGTGGTCTTTGATGACAACATGGGAGATGAGATACAGATCACCGTCATAGCCACCGGCATCGATAAGGAGGAGCCCCAGGGCAAGGTCGTCAGGTTGAGGGATGTGACGCCTGATGAAGCACAGGATTCCTGGACCGTGAGAAGGAACGGCGAGAACCTGGACATCCCTACATTCCAGAGGTTGGGGCCGGAACACAACACCACGATCCACAGAGGGGATACCCTGGATCGGGATAAGCGAAGCTTTTTTAAACGAGGATTTTTCAAAGATACCCTTGACTATCCCACATTTCTAAGGGCGAAGGCCGACTAAAAGGATTTGAAAGGTCATGGGCAAGAAGAATTCTATTCACCCCAGGCACGGAGGGCACGGAGCAATGCGATTTTGTCTGCCCCGCCCGCGGGCGGGACAGACAAAATGACTTCCTATTCGGAAACATTTCTCAAGCCAAAGGATGCGGAAACTTCTGGAGAATCGGTATCCCCGCCTGCCGGTTGGCGGGCAGGTCCCGATTCTCCAGAAGAGATATCTCACTCCGCGAACTCTGTGTCTCAAGTGTCGTGTCTCAAAAATTCCTTTACAAAGTGCAGACTGCCACCCCCACCTATCCTCCCCCATCGAGGGGGAGGGAAATTTTGGCATCCCGAGCACCTCGCCTCCCCCATCCCCGCCATAGTGCGGCGGGATCTACGACAAGGGGGAGGGAACAGCTTGTCGTTACTATGAATTCCCCTCCCTTGGCGGGAGGGGTAAGGGGAGGGGGGAGTGGGCGGATATTGTAAAGAAAATTGCAATACAATACACTGGCGACCCTCAGCCCTGATCCTGTCGAAAGGTCGAAGGGGAGCGGGTGGTGAAATATTAAATGCTTTGTGTTTCTCAATAATAAGTAGGTGTTTTCGAAATGTCGGACAGGCTGATCTCCCTCTACCGGGCAAGGTTTGCCAGGGAAAAAGGGGCCATAAGAAAGGACTGGGGAGGTAAAACGTCCGTTGCCCTTGTCTATCCCAATACCTATGGCATCGCCATGTCCAACCTGGGGTTCCAACTTGTCTACGGCCTCTTTAACCAAAGGGAGGATGTTGTTGCCGAGCGTGTCTTTCTCCCGCAAAACGAAGAAATGTCCCTCCATCCTGAAACGGGAAAGGGACTCCTCTCATTGGAGTCCCTTTCGCCGCTTCAAAAGTTTGACCTGGTAGCCTTTTCCCTCTCTTTTGAAAATGATTATCCCAACATTTTGAAGATCCTCGAACTGGGGAAGATCCCCCTTCTTTCGGAGGATCGGGCTGAACACCATCCCCTGGTCATGGCCGGCGGGATCACCACCTTCATGAACCCCGAACCCCTGGCGCCTTTCTTTGATTTCTTCTTGCTGGGGGAGGCCGAGGCCAATCTGGATGAATTTGTCACCCGCTTATCAGAAATAAGAGGGATGCAAAAGAAGAGGCGAGAGGTTCTGAGAACCCTCGCCCAGTCCGTTCAATCCCTCTATGTCCCTTCCTTTTACCGGGTTGACTATCATCCGGACGGAACGATCAGGTCTCGGTCCCCGACAGAGGGTTCGATACCGGAAAAGATTGTCGTCCCCTCTTACGCCCTGTCGGAAGGGCCCGTGAACAGATCCCTGATGCTGACACCGGAGACTGAATTCGCCGACAGGGTGCTGGTCGAACTGGGAAGGGGTTGCGGGCGCTCATGTCGTTTTTGTGCTGCCGGCTTTGTCTACAGGCCTCCAAGAGTCCACAGCGAGTCCGATCTGTCTTCGTGCATAGAACACTCCCTCCAAGAGGGTCATCCCATCGGCCTTTTAAGCGCCAGCGTCTCTGATACACCCGGCATTGATGATATATCCGGTCTGATAGTGGGGAGAGGGGGCACCTTCTCCGTCTCCTCCTTAAGGGCGGATTCACTCTCCGGGCCTCTGGTAGAGCATTTGAAAAGGGCGGGCCAGCGGACCGTGGCCATTGCCCCTGAGGCGGGTTCGGAGAGAATGCGAAAGGTCGTGAACAAACATCTGACCCGCGATCAGATCATCGATGCGGTCCGCCTGATTGCAGGAATAGGGGATTTTGGCTTGAGACTCTATTTCCTGATCGGGTTGCCCACGGAGACCCGGGAAGATGTCGATCAGATTCTGGAGCTTGTCAAATCCATCAAGCACCAATTGATCAAGGAGTCGAGGACGCGAGGTAAGATAATACAGATCAGGCTGAGCGTGAACTGCTTTGTCCCCAAGCCCTCAACCCCCTTTCAATGGTTTCCCATGGAGGATGTCTCCAGCCTCAAGGAGAAGCAGAAGTGGTTGAGGAAGGTTTTCGGCAAGGAGGGAGGGGTCAAGGTGAGCTTTGACGTTCCCAAATGGGCCTACCTTCAATCCCT
>JAZDGZ010000449.1:0-3659 GCA_043806375.1 Pseudomonadota bacterium
CCCGGCAGCCTTCAATTCCTCTTCGGCCTCGATTAAACCCTTTTTGTCAATATCTGCCAAGACGACCTTCATGCCTTCTTGAGCAAAACGATCAGCCATGGCACGTCCGATCCCATCGGCTGCGCCCGTGATAACCGCCACTTTGTCTTTGAACTCTTTCATCATCTCTCCCTTTCTCTAGCAGGTCGTCGAAAATGACCTGTTGTGCAGGCTGATCAAAAATGCCCAGATGCAAGGCACCCGAAATTCCGAGGAGTGAGGCGTACATGCAAGTACGCCGCAGCGACGAGGAATGAGGGTAACGCCGCTCGCCAGATCCCGGCTTGACGGGGAGATGGGCGTTTTTCATCAGCCTGCTGGTAGTCATCCTTTCGCCGGTTGGCCCAAAAACCCGCGGCGCCCATGTCCACATGGCAGACGGGTCATAGTATCATTGCAGCAGTACCCCCTTTTCATGAGCCGAAATATAGGAGATTTCCTATTGAGATGTCAATGCTCCCGCCTTCTGGCTCAAGAATACCGCTGCAAAGCAGAGACAACCGAGGACGTTCCAAAGGAGGCCCGGGACAAAAAGCCCTGCCGCCGCAAGCAAGAGCAGAAAACGTTCAAGGATCTTTGTCTTCCTCAAGAAGAAGTTGTCCCAGCAGGCGGCAAAAGCAACGAGCCCCAGGAGGATCGAAACAATGGTTTCAAGGATCATCCCGATGGAACCCTCGAGCAGTATCGCGGGCCGGTAATAGAACATGAACGGAAGGATGTAGAGGCCTTTAGCAAACTTGAAGGCTGTCCACATCGTTCTCATCGGTTCTGCCCGGGCGATACCCGAGGCCGTGATAGAGGCGAGGCCGACGGGCGGCGTGATCTCTGAATCGATGCTGAACCAGATCATGATCAGGTGGGCGACGAGAAGAGAGAAACCCATATCCGTCAACGCCGGACCGGCCGTAATGGCCAAGACGATATAGGCCGGCCCGGCGGGCAACCCCATGCCGAGGACCAGCGATATGAGGCCCACAAACAGGATGGCCAGAAAGGGCGCACCGTGGGTCAGATCCGACAGGAACCATGAGACCTTCAGCCCCACCCCTGTAAGCCCTACAAGGGCCAGGATGATGCCGATGCAGGCGACGATGCTGCCGATGCTCAGGGAGTATTTCCCCCCCAGGACCAATGCCTGATACACGAGCTTCAGGTCGACCCGTCTGGTCCGAATGCTATGAATGATGACCAGCGAAATGACACCGCTCAGGGCAGCCATGGCAGGCGAGTAGCCGAGAGCCATGGTCACGACGATGAGAATCAAGGAGAAAAAGAAATGCCATCCCGTCTTCACGATACTCAGAGTGGACGAGGTGGGGGTCGTCCCGTCGACCCGGATGTTGAACCTCTTCGCCTCAAAATGGATGAAACACCCCACTGTGATGAAATATAGGATAATGGGTATGGTGGCAACGGAGACGATTTTGAGATAAGGGATCTGGGTGAATTCAACCATAATGAAGGCCACAGCCCCCATGATGGGGGGCATAATCTGTCCTCCGGTGGAGGCGGCCGCCTCAATGGCAGCGGCAACGTGGGGCCTGTACCCCACCTTTTTCATCATGGGGATTGTAAAAATCCCGGTAGAAGAGACATTGGCGATGGCGCTCCCCGAAATGGAGCCCATGAGGGCACTGCCCAGCACGGCCGCCTTGGCAGGTCCTCCCACCGTGTGCTTTGTCAGGGCAAAGGCAAGTTTCATGAAAAAATCGCCGGCCCCGGTCCTCTCAAGAAAGGCACCCAGGATGATAAAAGGAACCACATAGAGGGTCATGAATTTGGTGGCCATGCCGTAATATCCTTCCAGGCCGCAGTAAACCTGGCTGACGATGGTCCCCACGTCGAATCCCGGGTGGCCGAAGCTCCCCGGAACGAAATTGCCGAAGTAGGCATATATAATGGTGCCGGAGGCGACAAGCGTCAGGGCCCAGCCGATGACGCGTCTTCCGATATCAAGCCCGATGAGGATCATCACGATCCCGAAAACGACGTCCATCCGGCTAGGGACGCTCAGGCGCACGAACCGCTCGTTATAGTCGTACATGATGTACAGGGAACCGAGAATGGACAGGACTATGATGACGACGTCAACGACCGATAGTCTATGTAGCGGTGATTTCTTGGTGAAGGGATACACGATGGCGCACATCCCCATCGTCATCATCAAGTACAGGGAATGCTTGATGACCACATCGGCCATGACATTGACCGTCCAGTAGATCACCAGCAGGGAAATGCCGGCCAGGCCCAGGTCGAGAAGGCGGCCCCACAAGCCATGGAACCTCCTCTCGCCTCCCCTGAGGTCCCCTTTGGGCGCTTCTCCCCGGGGCTCTTTGATTGTCTCTGACCCTTTGACCATATAAATACCCGTCCACTCCGATGTGAGGGTCGGCTCTTCGCTGAACTCGGCTGGGATAACGAACGGTAATCCAGCCGCTGCGAGCCGAAATCGTCGCAGGGGCGGGATTTACCCCGCCCCCACGTCATTCAGGAGGGCGTTAGCGCCTCAGGCGGATGAACCCCTCCCGCACAGAATGCCTGCCGGCCCATCCTGCTGCGGGGATGGGAGTAAAATTGACTTGGAAGTCATTAAGCTTGACGCCCTCGTAAACCCTCATGACCTGGGTGCCGGCCACCCCCATGGATGAATACGCCAAAGGCGTACAAGAATGTAGGGGCGCACGTAAAGTGCGCCCGCAGGGCGGAGATAAACTCCGCCCCTACGAGCGTATTTTCACGGCAAAAAGTCCCCTTCGCCCTGTTCGTCCTTCGATACCCTGGTCGCCTTTGGCGCCGCCGTAGGCGGGTAAACCTCAGGACGAACGGTCTTTCCGATCATGGTGAGGTACCCGTCCTCCGTAGCAGAGCTACTGCGGAGGGTGGATCGAACCATACCCCAGGGCGAACGCCTGTCGCGCCCCGTAACCATTTGATTTCCCGTTCGTGGTGAGGTATCGAACCATAAACGGGATGTACGCACTTGATTTTTTCGAGGGCGTCAAGCTTCGAAACGCACCAATCGCCAAATGCGGTGTTTCCTATTTGAGCAGCCCCGCTTCCTTAAAAAACCTCTCGGCGCCGGCATGCAACGGGATAGGGGCCCATTTGGCGGCATTTTCCAGTTTTATGCCCTTGCCCGCCGGGTGAACCTTCCCCAGGTATGCCAGCCCTTCAGGGCTGTACATGGACTTGACGAGCTTGTAGACAAGATCTTCAGGGAGATCCGCCTTACAGGCCCACAGGGCCGCCATGCCGACCGTCTCCACGTTCTCGTCAATCCCTTTGTAGGTGCCGGCGGGAATGTCCATGGCGAGATATTTCGGCATTTCGTTGACCAGCTTGTCTCTGTACCCCGGCGCAAAACGGATGATCTCCACATCGTGGGTCAGGGAAACCTCGGTTATGTCCGCGGTCGGGATGGCGGCGATCTGCATGGCTGCGTCGATCCGCCCGGTTTTCAAAGCATCGACCGCTGCGCTCGCAGGCAAAAAGACGCCTTTGATGTCCGTTTCCGGATCAAGTCCGTGGATCTTGAGCCAGTCATAGAAAAGTTTATGCATAGAACCGCCCGGTGCGCCCACGCAGACCGTTTTGCCCTTCAGATCGAGATAGGTCTTGAT
>JAZDGZ010000450.1:0-4441 GCA_043806375.1 Pseudomonadota bacterium
GCGCATCGACGATCTCGACTGTGACGCCGAGCTTTCGGAAAAGACCAGCCACCTGCTCGGGCTCCCCCTGGCGCATGAGCCCGTTTTCGATGAATGTGGTCTTCAGGCGCTTCCCTAGGGCTCTATGCCCGAGCATCGTAACCGTAGACGAATCGACGCCTCCCGACAGGGCGTTGATCGCCGTTCCATCCCCAACGGCCTCCTTGATCTCTTTGACTTTCTCGCTGATGAAGTGCTCGGTGTTAAGATCCTGCGCGGTGATCTCCTTAATCATGTGACAACCTCCTTTTCGTCTGATAGCCTTTAGATATTTCCGATGCGAAGCTAACCTGTCGGCGGAAAGCGCACCTGCTACTCGCCTCGGTCTGTTCCCCACCAAAACAACTTCTGCCCTGGATCCAACAAGTTGGTTTGTCCGACCCGCCTGCCCCGTGAAAGCTGGACTGCTTCCCTCTATTGGAATGCCGCATCTCTGAGTTCCCCAAACAGCCGGGTTAACTCGGGTAGCTGGTAATTAATCCAGGGTAAACCCCGGCTGTGCCGGGGGTTTACCCTGGATTAATTATTACATGTGATGAAACGCCTCTCAGAAGCTGGCTGGGCACCATTTGAAATGCTTCTCCATCGTATGGCCCCCACAGAAGAGGTTCATGGGGCGGGATTAAAAGAAGTATGGCTTAGGACAAGGGCTGGCCTGCTCCCCGTTTGTTCATGCCCGGCTTGAGGATCGAAGTTCAGACGAATGAAATCTCCCCGTTTAGGAATATAGGCTACCACGCCTCTTCTCCTTCTTTCTTACCCCATGATATCTCTTCGCCAGGTTCTTCCACACGAGCCAATAATTCATCCAATGAGTATTTCCTGACGGGACGTACCGGGTCCAGAATGAGTTTCCCGTCTTCAATTTCACAACTTACTTTATCCTTTTCCCTTAACTGGAGAACCTCCAGAACATGCTTCGGGAGCCTAATACCAAGGGAATTTCCCCATTTCCCGATCTGTAATTCAATATGCCTCTGCACGGCTTTCCCTCCTATCACCATGGCTATACAACGTATATCCATCAACCGATATTGTCAACAAAAAGGAGTTTGGTGCATGGAGAGAAGGCATTTTGGATGGCCCTATTTTTTCTCCTTCTTGGGGAGGAGGTGCGTCACGCTGCCCAGGCGATGCCCACGGCATGGAGAACCTGGGATCCCACGGGTACGGAGACGGGAAGAGTCGTGCCCCTCTCGTCGGCCCGGGCGCCTTCATTGTATCCGCCGTAACTCAGGATGACGCTTTCCATGGTCCTGCCCCGCCACAGTTCCGCGGCCATTTCCCGAAAGGAAGGGGCCATCCAGTCAGAAGGCCTCAATGCGGCCACAGCGCCCAGTTGTGAAGCCTCCTGCCCTGTAATAGGGGCAAAAGTCCCGATTCGGCCCTGCCTTTGAAGACTGAGCAGCCGTTCATCAAAACGCCTTCCCAGGAGCATGGCCCGAAGAAGTTTCAGCAGAAGCTCTTCGCCCATCTCCGGCTCAAGCCCCTTGTCCAGCTGCCCCGTCTCATCCAGGATGGAAAGGTGTTCCACTTGACAGGGTATTTCGATCTTGTTTCTCGGCATGACATCGCTCCTTCAATCGTGTGAGATATACAAGAATCTGATGTTTTGAGGGAAAATACACCCGTTTCTTTCAGAACCAAATGGGGTGAGTCATGTATTTTGAAGGAAAAAACACCTGATTTTTGGCATCAATCAAGGGAAGTGACGCTATGGGCCGCCGATCTCTTTGGAGCCGCCTCTGTGATCCATGAGCACCCCATACACAAGTTCCCAATGGACGACTGGGCATCCTCCCTGGGGGAGGTGATGAAAATGAGGCTTTAGCCGGTCTTTTTCAGCAACCTGCTGGTGTAGTGTCTCAGAGATAAGTTGCATAAGTTCATTCCTTCACCCCCACCTGGCCTCCCCCGTAAGACATACGATTTTCCGTTTTTCCAGCCATTTTTTGTGATATTATTTAAAATATGAAAGAAGGACTGACCCGCCTTTTACCGTCCTTGGAGAAAGCCTCCTCAAGACTTCTCGGCATTTTGCATCTGGACAGTATCAGGAGCAAAATCATTGTCTTTGCTCTCCTTGCCACTCTCATACCCTCCCTGACCATGGGGTGGCTCTCCTATGTCCACAACAGGCGCTTTCTGGCTGAGAAGATCACCACAGAGCTGCAGAATGTAACCACTCATACCTCCCGCGAACTCGGCTTGTGGCTGAAGGAACGTCAATACGAGGTGCGTGTTTTTTCCAGCTCCTATGTGGTCTCGGAAAATCTGGAGAAGCTTTCGCATGCCCGCCTTTCCCCTATCGAAAGGACCATGGCACACCGCCGCATTACCGACTACCTGAAATCAGTTCGGGAAAAATTCATCGACTACGAAGAATTCATGGCCATTGATGCCCGGGGAAAGGTTGTAGCCACCAGCTTTGAGGGGGAAACGGCCTTGACCCTGCCCCAGGGCTGGCTCCAAATGGCGGAAACGCACAAGTCTGTTATCGGGAGCCCCTTCTTTGACCAAACCCACAAGACAGGGGTGATGATCGTGGCCGAGCCCATTGTGGCCGCTCAAGGTCGCTTCTTGGGAGTTCTGGCCGCAAAACTCAACTTTCGCGGCATTGGGAAGATCCTGAGAAACTACGCCCTGGACCAAACAGATGAACTCTACCTGATGACGCAGGAAGGGACTCTTCTCGTCAGTTCCCAGCCCATCACTTCGGGATTCATGCAAACCAACCTCAGGAAGTCGACTGCAGCTCTCTTGTATGCCCGCGAAGCCGTTCCATTGGATTACAAGAGTCACAAAGGCGATGAAGTGGTAGGAACACTCAAGAAGGTCCCTCAGTTGGATTGGGGTGTCGTGGCGGAGAAAGATAGGGCGAAGGCCTATGTCGAAATCTCCGAACTCCATAACCTGACCGTCGCGATTGTCGCAGGCTTGCTCCTCATTATCGGGCTTACAGCCTATCTTCTGGGCCTCATCATCGTTCGGCCTTTAAACAGACTCACCAGTGGAGCGGATAGGGTCGCAGCGGGAGATCTGGATTTTGATCTGCCTGTCCTGAGCGGGGGGGAACTGGGGTACCTGACGCAGGTCTTCAATCACATGGTGCGCCGCCTTCGCCAGGGACGGGAAGAACTGGCTGCGATCAACGAGGCCTTGCGTGAAAAAAACAGGGAGCTTCATGAGATCTCGATCACCGACAGTCTCACCACCTTGTACAACCGCAAGCATTTAGCGGAGACGCTCGCTACAGAGGTGGCGCGATCCAAGCGTAATAAGCATCACTTCGCCCTGCTCATGATCGATATTGATCATTTCAAGCAATACAATGATACTTACGGGCATTTGGCAGGAGATGACGTCTTGAGGAAGATGGCTGCCATATTTAAGGACTCAATTCGCAGTTGTGACTATGCGGCCCGGTATGGCGGTGAGGAGTTTCTGGTGATGCTCCCGGAGACAGGGGAAGACGGGGCAATGCACGCCTCGGAGCGGATTCGTACGCAGGTTGAAAGGGAAGTCTTTGCTGAAGGCGACCATGCGGTTAGCATAACCGTAAGCATAGGGGTGTCCACCTTCCCGCAGAATGGCGAGGACCCGAAGTCCTTGATCAGCAGCGCTGATGACGCCCTCTATGAAGCAAAGGAGAAAGGCCGCAACAGGGTCATTCTTTTCGGTGAGGAACCCCGGAAACGCCCATGAGCACTTGCAGATCCCGCACTGCCGAGACGGGGTCTAACGTCCGGCCAGCAGGCTCTGATGGATCCATCCCTTGAGATCGTTCTCGCCTTCCACCCGCACCCACTGTCCTTTATAGGAATACCCCGTGACTGACGTGTTCGGCCCCACAGAGGTAATGACTTTGTAACTTAGTCCCGGTCCCTCCCGTACATTGCTCGTCTTCATCACCTGTAATGCCAAAGGCACTGCGAAAAGAACCTCCCCGGACAGCAGTTCACCCTCCTCTTCGCCCCTATGCTGAGTCTGAGCGAGTCTGATGTGCTCTTTAGCCTGATAGGCGAGATAGAGGGCCCCACCGTAGTTCTCTTTCTTGAATTCTTGGGTGCTCATTCCGAGCAATTGTTCGGCCTGGACAAGCTCCGGGGCCTGCTCCTGTTCAGGCCTTTGGGATCTCAGGACCTTGAGGGCAACCTCTGTCTCCGCCATGTGGGAAGCTGCCTCCGCCCTGCTCTCATGGCTGCGCAGCTTCGCCTTGGCCCTGACCACTTCCTGGATGGCCTCATCCAGTTTTTTCTGTAAAGAGGTCTGGTGCCCCTCCATTCCTTTGATTTGCGTCTCCTTTTCCAGCAGGAGCAATTTTAAACTGCCTACGGCCTCCTCCAGTGAACGCTGTGGTACTTGCCCCTCCTTCAAGGTCTGTTCAAGCTTGACTTGCTGC
>JAZDGZ010000451.1:0-2343 GCA_043806375.1 Pseudomonadota bacterium
CGACGTCTGCCCGGCTGTTTCTGCATCCCTGAAGGGGGACCTGTCCGCTCTTTATCGCATGAAGGGCCTGAAGCAGATCCTGAAAGGGAGGACCGGGCTCTTTCGCAGGCTCCTGGGAAAGAAACCGCCCACCCATGAGGCGTTGAAGGCCTTCAGCGAAACCGTCTTTCAATGCACCCTGTGCGGCAACTGCCAGGAGGTCTGCCCGGTAGGTATTCACCTGAAGGAGCTATGGCTTTCCCTTCGCCAGGATCTCGTCCATTCCGAGTCTTATCCGGAAAAGATCGACCGAATTCGGGACAACCTGGAGGAAACCCACAATGTCTTTGGAGAGGACAATGAAGAGCGGGCCGAATGGGTGGAGGATCTGAGAGATGCGCCCGAACATGGGTACCTCAAGGAGAAGGCCGACGTCGTCTATTTCACCGGGTGCGTCGCCTCTTATTTTCCCTTGGCCCAGAAGATCCCGATGGCCCTGACAGAGATTCTGGAGGCAAGCCATGTGGATTTCACCCTGCTGGGCGAGGAGGAATGGTGTTGCGGCTTTCCCCTGCTCGGTGCAGGACTGAAGGGGTTGCTTCCGGCCTTGGTTGAGCACAATCTTGAAGCGGTTCGCCGAAAAGCGGCCAAGAGGGTTGTTTTTGCCTGTCCATCCTGCTATCAGATGTGGCGTGAACACTACCCGCTTGAATTTCAGATCAACCATGCCGCCCAGTTCCTGCTGGAACTGGTCAAAAAGGGGCAAGTGCCGTTTAAAGAACTGACGATGACCGTCACCTATCATGACCCATGCGACCTGGGACGAGGGGCCCGTGTGTTTGATGAGCCGAGAGAAATCATTCGAAGTATTCCCGGCGTGAGACTCGTCGAGCTCTCCCGCAATCGGGAGAACTGTCAGTGCTGCGGGGGTGGCGGCAACTTGGAGATGATGGACCCCGGGCTCTCTTCAGATATTGCAAAGAAAAAGATCGAGGAGGTCATGAACACAGGGGCACAGGCGGTTGTAACCTCCTGTCAGCAGTGTGTCAGGACCATGACCACCTACGCGAAAAGGAACAAGGTTTCCATTGAGGTCCTTGACATCACGGAGCTCGTTCGGAGGGCGCTGAAACGATAATGGGACTAGTGCCGTGTCTCAAAAGTTCTGTCCGTAAAGATGGTAAGTTGAAATTCTGGCATATCGCTTCGGATTTGACCCACTTCACAGAGACACGGAAATCCGAAATTCGAATATCGGAATTCGAGACAAATTCAAATGACCAAAAGAGCAAATTCAAAACAATATGACTTGGAAGATCGCACTTTAAAATTTGCAAAGGATGTCTGGTCTTTTGTGAAAAAATTGCCAAAGACAGTAGGCAAGATTGGATCCATATTACAGAAGTTTCAATAGTGTTTTGCTCATTTGAGTATTTGAATTTCGGATTTGTCTCGGAATTCGGATTTCGATATTCGTTTTTTCTGAGATAGTTACTGGGTTTTGAGAACATGTTACATTGCTAAAATCGTGCATAGAATTTTTGAGACAATGGACTAGCAGCCTGCTAGTGAAAGGTGAATGATGAGGCTGTACAACCTTGGAAAAGTGCCGTGGCAGGAGTCACAACTCATCTACCATGCCCTGGCTGAACTGGGATGGGAGGCCCTATGCCTGGTTTCACCGGCTGCACCCTATGTCTGCATCGGGTTCCACCAGGATGCGATGCAGGAAGTGGACATGGATTATTGCAGAGCCGCGGGGATTCCGGTCTTTCGGCGGGAGGTGGGCGGAGGAGCCGTTTACCTGGATGGCAACCAGCTCTTTTTTCAGCTCATTCTCCAAAAAGAGAATCCGGCAGTCCCGAAAAGAAAGGAGGCCTTCTATCGCAGATTCCTCTCCCCCATCATCAACGTATACCGTCAACTGGGGATCCCTGCCGAATACAAACCTATCAATGACGTGATTGCGGGAACGCGAAAGATATCGGGGACAGGGGTTGGAGAAATAGGAGAGTGCATTGTCTTTGTGGGAAACCTCATCGTCGATTTTGATTACGAATCGATGTCCAGGGTCTTGAAGGTTCCTGATGAGAAATTCAGGGATAAGGTCCACAAGACCCTCAGGGACAACCTCTCCACCATCCGGCGGGAATTGGGGGAAAAGGCCGCAGGAAAATGGGATGAGGAGACCTTGAACGGCTTGATGGCCGAAGAATTTGAGAAACTGGTGGGTCCCATGGATCTCCGGGAGAAGGAGAAAGAGCTTGAAACCAAGATGGAAGAAATCGGTTCCCGGATGATGACGGATGCCTGGCTGTTCCGGAAGGGAAAAAAACTGCAGGGCCGATCCGTCAAGATCCGAGC
>JAZDGZ010000452.1:0-4773 GCA_043806375.1 Pseudomonadota bacterium
CTCTGTTACGTCGCCCTTTGATGTTCCTCTGACACGAAAATGAAATGCAGTTTTCTCATAGGAGACTCGAGCTGATGACCAAAATGTATATCTTGAATGGACCGGAAATGGGCCAGGTCTTTGAACTCAGGGACGGTCCCAGTTATGTGGGACGCTCACAGGACAACGACATCCAGATCCTGGATAAGACCGTCTCTCGCAGGCATCTCAAGCTTTCCCGAAAAGGGGACAGGTATTTCATCACGGATCTGGGAAGCCAAAACGGCACCTTTGTCAACGGCCTTTACATTACGTCCGGCATTGAAATGGAGGTGAGGCAGGGACACCCCATTGCCCTTGGTATGACCGTCATCTGCCTTGGTGAGGGATGCATGGACCAGGTCATGCCTTTTCTCGATTCCATCGAGCTTACCAAGGAGACCGGTAACCAAAGCGGAATTTTCGTGCAACACGGAGAGAGGACCAACCAGAGAAAGCTGGAATTGCTCTATAAGGTCTCCTATCTCCTGTCGGAGAAGGCCTCGCTGAGCGTGACCCTGGAAAAGATCCTTGATCATATCTTCGATCTTCTCAGAAGGATTGACAGAGGGGCCTTCATCCTGATTGACCCTGAGACGAAAGATGTTACAGAAATCGTATCCAAGTCGACCAAGCCGGGCGATGAGACTATCCCCGGGTATTGTCGGGATGTGGTGGATCGAGTCATCAGGGATAAACAGGCCGTGGTGGTTTCAGACGCCCATGCTGACAGCACGGATGAGATCGCGGACACCCTGAGGCTGCTCAAGATCGAGTCTGTGCTCTGCGTGCCCCTGGTCTGGAGCTCACTGATCATGGGGGTCATCTATGTCGACTCCATGGAAAGACCCTACGGATTTCAAAAAGAAGACCTTGCCCTCTTTAATGACCTGGGACAACGGATCGCCCTGGCCATGGTGAACGCCTCGCTTGAGAGTGATTTTGACTCAGTCCTGGAGGAAGAGTAAATATCCGACCCCGGAGGGGCCGGCTTTGGTCTAAGCCCAATGGGCATGATTTACGCAAATGCCATGGGAAAAATTCGAAATCCGAATATCGAAATTAGAGACAAATTCAAATAGCAAATGCCCTAATGACAAAAACAAAATCATATTCGCGATGTCAGATACGCCTATTGTTTGTATCATTTGAATTTTGGTCATTAAATTTGTTTCGAAACCGGGGACCCGCCCGAAGGGTGGGGAGTCCAAGCGTAGCGCGGACAATTTCGGATTTCGTGATTCGGATTTAGAGCATTTTCACTTCATAAGGCAGAGCCACTGAACTCTGCCTGGCCCTGAGGACCAGGTTTTCTGTGCTGGAATAAATCCCGGCTAGAACCTGAGGTTCGTCAGATAGACCCCGCAGACGACGAAGACGGTCCCCACCAACAGCGACAAGGTAATGGGTTCTCCGAGGATGAGAAAGGCGAAGATGATCGCACTGATGGGAACGAAATTGATGAATTGCCCGGCCTTGGTCGGGCCGAGGGCCCTTATCCCTTCATAATACCAGACGAATCCCAGAACCGTGCCGAAGATTCCAAGGTACAGGATACACATCCAGTCCATTTTGGAATACAGAAAGAGGTCCCCCACAAGGCCTTCAAGGCAGGCAGGGATCAGGAGAAGGGCTGCACCTGCGACACAGGAGTAGGTGACCGCAACCAGGGGAGAGAGCTTGGTCATCACGGTCTTGCCGATCAGAGAATAGGAGACCCAGCTCCCCACACAGCCCAATATGAAGACCTCGCCCCACCCGAGGCCCCCGGACACCATAAGGCCCAGATTCCCCTTGGAAATGACGATGACGGCGCCCGTCACTGAGGTCGCAATACCGCCGATCTTCATCCAATTGAGCTTGTCCTTGAAAAAAAGGGCGGAGAAGAGGGCGATCATGATGGGGTTGTTCGCGATGATCACCGATGCGCGGCCTGCGCTGATGAGCTTCAGTCCCTTCAAGAAGAAGATGTTGTAGGCGAAGGCGCCGGTCACTCCGAGAAGGAGAAGGGGTATCACCTGTTCCTTTTTCAGGGAAGGCAACCTCCCTTCCTCTTTCCAGGTAAGGGCGAGAAGAAGAACAGAGGCAACGGCAAATCTCAGGAAAGCCGCAGAATATGGGCCCACATCCCTGGCAATATATCTTCCGGCGATAAAGGTGCCTCCCCAGAGGAATGCGGTCAACAGGAGTTTTATATAAATCATGGCCACGGCAAACCATTGCTATACATAGCGTCATTCATCACAACAGACTCCGTCATTCCTGCGAAAGCAGGAATCCAGAAGAAACCTGGATTCCGGGTCAAGCCCGGAATGACAACATACATAAGACTTGTGTCGTCATGTATATAACCGTTTCACGATCTCCCCGAAAGCCTCATTCTTCACGGACCATGGTGATGGCCCCCTTGGGGCAGATAAAGGCGCAGATGCCGCAGCCCTTGCAGTAGTCGTAGTCGATTTCCAGATGCCCCGTCTCCTCGTTTCGGGTAATACAGAGATCCGGACAGAAGTGCCGACAGAGGTCGCAACTGCGGCAGGGGTTGTTCACCAGGCACCGGCCCGCTTCCCTGACCGCCCCCTCCTCGTCCAGGCCTTCTTCAACCCAATCCTTCCCCTGCTCTCTGGAATTTATTTTCAATTCACAGGGCTCTGTCATCCCTTCTCTCTTTCCCTGCTTTGCCTTTGTCCGACAGGTAGCGGTCCACTACCCGGGCCGCCCTCTTCCCGCTTGCCATGGCCTCCACCACTGTCGCTGACCCGTTGAGGAAGTCGCCCGCTGCAAAGACCCCGGCCACGCCGGTCAGCATCGTTTCAGGATCCAGGGTCAGGACTCCTTCAGGGATAGCGTTCAATCCTTTCATCACCTCCGGGACATCGGGTTCCTGGCCTATGGCGGAGATGACTGCATCCGCCTCCAGAACGAATTCCGAGCCCTCAACAGGGACAGGCCTTCGCCTGCCCGAGACGCCTGCATCGCCCAATGCCGTCTTCTTGCACTCCAGGCCCTTGACCCGTCCGGCCGGGGCGATCACCTTTACGGGGGCTGTCAGATATTCCAGCCTGACCCCCTCACGAAGGGCCTCCTCGACCTCCTCTCTGTGTGCCGGCATCTCCTCGGGCCCCCTGCGGTAAAGGATCGTCACCCTCTTTGCCCCCTTGCGAAGGGCCGACCGGGCCGTGTCAACGGCCGCGTTGCCCCCTCCCACGACCAGGACCTCGTCTCCGAGGGCGATCTCTTCGCCGTCCGCACACCTCTTGAGAAAATCGAGACAGTCCAGGCATCCGGCCGGGCCTTTCTCATTTTCAATGCCCATCCTGATGCCCTTCTGGGTCCCGGTGGAGAGGACCAAGGCCTTCACGCCTCCCTCGCGAAGGTCTGACATCGATATGTCCCGGCCAAAGCGAAGACCCGTCCTGATAGTGACGCCCATCCTTTGAATGGCTTCGATGTCCCGTCTCAGGATCGCCCTCGGGAGCCTGAAGTCGGGTATCGCCCAGGCCAGCATGCCGCCCGCCTCCCTGTAGGACTCGATCACCTCGACCGCATGGCCCAGCCTGGCAAGCTCATGGGCCGCGCTCAGCCCGGCGGGCCCTGAGCCGATCACGGCCACCCTGCTTCCCTTTCCCTCTGCCGTCTTATCGGGCAAGAGGCGACCCTCGTCCTGGTCGGCCGCGAATCTCTTCAATGCCCTGATGGAGAGGGGGTCGTCTACCAGGCCTCGCACGCACGCCGCCTCGCAGGGGTGGTGACACACGTATCCGCAGACCGAAGGGAGGGGGTTTGTCTCCCTGATCAGATCAAGGGCCTCTTGGTAGCGCTTCCTTGCGATCAGCCTCAGATAACCCCGCACGTCCTGGCCGATGGGACAGGCCGCCCGGCAGCGGGGCGGGCCGAAGATCTTCTCCTCATGGAGCCTCACTTCCCGGTCCGAATGCCTGTAGATCCTCCCCCGCAGGCTCTCCTCTTCCTTCCTCATGTCGGGGATCAATTCGGCGGGGCAGGACTCGAGGCAGACAGCGCAGGTCTCGCACGTCTCATGATCGATCACCGGCCTGTGGGTCCTTCCCTCTACCGCCATGCCCTATTCGGCCCCCTTTCCCACCTCTTCAGCCAGCCTGTACCCGAGATCAAGGGCCCGAAGGTTCAGGTCCTTGAACCGCTCCGCCACGTTCTCCACAATGGATGAAACGAGGGCCTCCCTGCTCGCCATGGCCGTGACGGCCGCCGAGGCGCCCAGGATCACGATGTTGGCCGCCTGCTTTCCTCCCAGTTCCCGAAGGGCCGCCTCCGTGGCAGGGACACCGACCTCCCGATACACTCCCGCCCCTTTGGGATTGACCAGCTGCTCGTCATAAATGACCAGGCCTCCCTCGGCCAGTTCCTTTGTATAGGTCTCGTAGGCCGTCTGGGATAGGGTGATCAAGATGTCCGCCTCTACGACATGGGGATAGACGATCCTCTCCTCTCCGATGACCACATCCGCCCGGGCAGACCCGCCCCTGGCCTGGGCCCCGTAGGAACTTGATCCTGCCACCCACTTTCCGTCCTTGATCGCGGCGTGACCGAGGATCGCCCCGGCAAGGACGACCCCCTGCCCGCCGAAACCGCAGATCCGAATCTGGTTAAGCCTCTTCATCGCTGAATTCCCCTGTGACGATCTTGCCCCTCACGGCCTCCTTGCTCATGTGCGAGGCCTCTTCCCTGGAAATGCAGGCCTCCATGAGGGCCTTCAGCATGGCTGTCGGGGAATCG
>JAZDGZ010000453.1:0-2017 GCA_043806375.1 Pseudomonadota bacterium
TTGAGAAGGGAGAATGGAAAGTTGGATGCGCTGGAAGCTCTTCATTATCCATTGTCAACTCTCCATTATCCATTAAAGAAACCATCTTCGGCCACGCGGAGTTCACCGCCTTCAATGCATCTATGACCAAGCTGTTCGCCAAGTGGAAGGCGGCCAACACCCCGCGCCTGAAAGGCCTCGCCCTGGGCGGCAAACCCAAGGCGCTCATCGCGGGGGCAGCGGGACGCTCTTTTAAAATTCAATTGAAATGAAAGAAATGGGGACGCTGTAAGGTTTTAAGGTTCAGCATTCAAATCACTTATTCAGATAGGCAAGATGGGCGGCTGACAGGAACTTAAAAACCTTACAGCGTCCCTATTGCCACGGTTTGCCTCGACAAGAAGAGGCACAGGGAGATATACACCATATGGCGCTATGACCCTTACCATTATGGTCTGGCGATCCCTTTGGAGCGCTTCAATTTTTGGCTCAACCGCCACGAAGGAGAGGGTGATGTGATGGCAGAGTCGCGGGGTGGCAAAGAGGATCGCCGTCTGAAGGATTCGTTCGCCCGCTTGTGGAATCAGGGCACAGATTTTGTCCGCCCCGACCAGTTTCAGAAATCGTTCACCAGCAGGCAACTCAAAGTCAAACCGAAGTCCGCAAATATCAGTGGATTGCAGCTTGCAGACCTCATCGCTCATCCAAGTCGCTCGGAAATTCTGGACGAAAACGGCCTGCTTGGAAGGCCTCTTGGGGCATTTGCTATGAAAGTGATTGAAATTCTTGAGGGCAAGTATGACCGGGCGGAAGGTCGAATGTTCGGCAAAAAATACTTATAAGGTCAAAATAAAAAGGCCCTTTCGGGCCCGATGGCTTTCGCCATCCACCTCCGGAAGACCGGATTGTTTCCATTTTTGTTAAGATCGACTGAGTTGTCAAGAAAAAACTTGAAAATTATGGCAACTTCTTTCGGGCCACCCGCTGAACTGTAGTGTAAAACCAAGGTGAGGATGTTTGCGGCATGAGTGCTTTGGAAGTCATTCCATCTAGAAAAAGAGAGGATCTGCCCGTGAGGTGGCGGTGGGTTCGCCTTGCACGGCTTATCACTGAGGCAAAATCTGGTTTTGCATGTGGAGGACGTGACCCAAAAGGTGTCATTCAATTGCGCATGAACAATGTCGACACTCGGGGCAATTTCGTTTGGGATGAAGGTAAGGGGTCAAGTCTGCTCTTGACTCTTATTAGACACTCGAAAGAGTCAAGAGCAGACTTGACCCCATGACCTTACCAGCGAGGAGGAGGAAGAGCAACTGGAAGCTCTCAACGACTGGATGGAAGAACAGGGACTCCCGCGTGGCGTGCTGGCCTACGACTTCTCCGATGCTGCCACCGGCGAGCAACAAGCGGCGTTCGACTTGGCGTGGCCCAATGGCATCCAAGAGGCACTCAGCCAACCGGTTGCCGTCCTGTTGAGCGAGAGCACCGAGACGATAGCCATCGCCAGTCAAGCGGGCTACCGGTGCTTCACGACCACTTCGGAGTTCAGGCGGTATGTCGAGAGCGAGATTCTTGTCCGGGAGGCCCAGCCATGAGCACCATCGGCCAACCCGAACGCGCCACCCAGAACCGCGTCATCGCCCTGTTTCGCGACGAGCTCGGCTATCGCTACATAGGCGATTGGACCGACCGACCAGACAACAGCAATATCGAGGAGGGCATGATGCAGGAATTGCTCACCGGGAGGATCCGACTGGTATGAAAGAAAGTCAGCATATCGAATACAAGGAATCTTGGCGGGATGAATTCCTGAAGTGGATCAGCGGCTTTGCCAATGCCGACGGCGGGGTGCTGCACATCGGCAGGAATGATAAGGGCGTGGTCAGGGGGCTGCCAACCGCGGCGAAGTTGCTGGAGGACATCCCGAACAAGGTGCGGGACATTCTGGGCATCATGGTGCAGGTGAACCTGCGCGAACAGGCCGGGAAAGAGTATCTGGAGATCGCTGTGGAGCCCTACCCATATCCTGTGAGTTACA
>JAZDGZ010000454.1:0-6014 GCA_043806375.1 Pseudomonadota bacterium
TTTCTCTCCTCATCTTCCAAGTTTATTGACGATCTCTCTCTCTTTTGTCGCATCCGACGGATCTCCCAACATCTCATAGGCGTTGGCCAATCCCAGATGAGCCTCCGGGTTAAATGGGTTGATCTGTATGGAATCCTCAAACGCCTCTCTGGCTTTTTTGAAATTCTTCAGCTTCATATAGATCTGACCCAGTTGAGTGTAAGGAGTCGGATGGTCCGGAGATATCTTCTTCACGCGATTCAAAATATCAAGAGCTTCTTCATCCCGGCCAAGGTCGATGAGAGCAGAGGAGAGTCGGTTCATTATGGGCACAGAATCCCGAGTCTCAGCCATCGCCCGACGGTATTCAAGGATGGCTGCACTGATTCTCCCCCTCTCTTTGAGCCTGTCGCCTAAGTGGGCCCGGTTCCTTGCCACCAATGATTTGATCTCCTCCATGTCGAGTCGCTCCTCATCGACCCTTCCTTCCTTCACCTTGTAACGATGAAGGACTACCCCGTCCGCTCTTTTCAGTTCCTTGAGGGTCAAATACTCCTTCCATTTTTCTTCGAACTCAGGGAATGGTAGACCCAGAACTTCTCGAATAGCTTCACTTGCGCCCCTTGTGGTGGCACCGGCCATCCGATTCATGATCTCTCTGAGCTTTTCGTGTCCGGACTTGGCAATGATGAACTCGATGGCCGATGCGGCCTGGGCGTAGGCAAGCTGTACATCCTCCGGGGTCTCCAACCTGATCAGCGAGGGTTCCATCCGGTCAAAGTCAATCAGTTTCTTTTCGGTTAAGGCATGAGCTAAGAGAGTCTCATAAAGAAGTGAAAGATAGGATGGACCATTTCGCCATCGGGTCTCCTCATACTTTGCCAGTCCCTCATGGAACCAGATGGGTGCCTTGTTCGAGGTCAACTTCACGATCAGATAGTGCATATATTCATGGCTGATGGCGTCCAGCCAGCGGTAACCATAAACCAGAGCTTTCGGAGAAAGGAACTGCAGCTTGTTGAACTTGGTGAGACCCACTGCACCGGTGACCTCAATATCCCGGACGGATAGCGTGGAGGCGAGGTAAAAGGCTTTGGCATCCGGAAATAATTCAACCCTCACCTTCTCTTTGGGTTGAAACCCGTATTGCTGAGCCATAATCTGGTAAGTCTTCTCCAGTGCATCGGTCAGGTAATCCACCAGGATGCCGTCCTGCTTCTCGACGAGAAGAATCACGAAATGGGGGGTTTCATATCGCTTGAAGGGCGAGAGGACATTGATCGTCTCCTCGGTCAGCAGGGCATAGCCCCTCCGGGTATCATCCTCTCCGCCCACTTCCATGGCCAATTTCATCAGCGTCAGGGATTCCTGGTAGTCGCCCCGATGGAATGCGATCTGCGAAGCGAGCTCAAGAATCTGTGGGTCCCTCGGCTCTTTTGCCAGGGCTTCCTTTACCTCCGACCAGATCTCCTCCACATCCCAACTCTCCAGCTTCGCCGTTAGAGATTGGATGACCTCAGGTGAAACCGCCTGAGATATCGAAGGCAGGATGAGAAGGCCGCTGAGTATGATAACGACGACAGATGTTAATGCAAACACATTAAATAGACTGTCATTGCGAGGAGTCCCGCGGTTTGTGGGACGACGAAGCCTTGTCCCGAGCAATGCGAGGGAACTCTTGAGATTGCCACGGGCTATGCCCTCGCAACGACCTTCGGTCGGATTGCCACGCCCTTCGGGCTCGCAATGACAATATGATAAAAAGTAAGTTCGTATCAGTTTCATTCTGTTAGACCTTTGAAATATCTCTCCACCTCTCTTCTGTATGGAGAGGGGATCCCTTCCTTCAGGGATTCCATGACCTTCTCTCTCAAGATCTGAGGTGCCTTATAGGTATCTTTTGAAGGCGGATCAAACTCCTCCCTGTCAATGCCTGTGTAGCCCTTCTCCCGAGGCCTTCTCAATTCAGGCTGTGGAAGGGTGGGCATAGGAACCCACGGGCCATAATACCATCCGGGCCTGGGATCATAACCCCAAAGATAACCCCATCGATTCTGCATCTGCATGGCCATTTGCTGGGCCATCTGTTGGGCCATCTGCTGCATCGCCTGCTGTGATCTGGTCAAACTTCTGATGGCCTCCTGTTCTGGAGGAATGGCTCCCGGGGCATCCTCTCCCTTGAGTCTCCCGGAGGCCTTCCCCATGGAGTCGGTTGCCTCCTTCAGGTCGTTCAGGATCTCCGTATCCATGCCGGGGAAGAGCTGGGAAAGCATCTCCAATTTCTCTGTCAAATTTCTGCTTCTATTCTCGAGGTTCTCCTGCCGCAAAGAGAGGTTAGGGAACTTTTCCTTATTGTCCGGAGCCATAAGCTCTCTGGGATCCGGATTCAGATTCTCTGCCATCTTCCTCAGCTCTTCGATTAGCTTCTGAATATCCGGCCTCCCCGAGAGTTCCTTCTCCAGATTCTTGGCGAGCTCAGAGAATCTTTCGAGATGGCGTTTTTTGAGAAGTTTTTCCAACTCCTCAATCCCATCGCTCTGTTCGCCCGGAAGAGAACGATGCAGTCCTTCCAGGGACTCCTGAAATCGGGGCAGAGAACGATTCAATCGCTTTTCAGTCTCCTCCTCTACCATCTGCTTTATCTCCCGATCGATCCTTTCCGTTCCGGCAAGGATCTCTTTCTGCTCACCCAATATTTTTTCAAGCTCACCGGTCTGGCGGGCCATCTCGGCCTGAAGTTTGTCGAAGGAGCCCATGTTCGCTTGTGCTCCCGCTCTTGCCAGGGCGGCCATCATCTCCGAGAGGGTCTGCAGCAGCCTCTGAGCCGCCTCAAGCGCGCCTGCCAGGTCTCCTGCCATGAGCTTCTTTTGAATCTCATCAAGGTCTTTGAACAGATCCTGAAAATCCATCCCGCTGAGCTCAGGGCTGTTGATAAACTCATCGGGCAGTTGGGTCGCCATTTTGCTCAAGGCGTCCATGACCGTCTGGAGAAGCTGTCTCAGTTTGTCCAGTTCTTGCATCATGGCCTTCAGGGCTTCCGGGGTCAAAGGTCCCTTGAAGTCGCGCAGGGTATCGATGAGACGTCTCTCCCGGTTTCTTATCTCACGGGCCAGGGCCTCCACTTCATTCATCCTGGCTTTCTTGGCAACATCCTCTGCAAGAAGAGCCAATCTCTCCAGCTCCCGGGTAACTGTCTCCTTTGGTTCTTCATGGATTCTATTATTCAGGAAGGCCAAATTGCGTTTGAGCGCCTCCAGATCGTAACGTTGTATCTTATCCTCTCCCATTCGCTCGAGATTCTTATCAACCTGTTCCAGTATTTTTGTCAGCTGTTGGGATAGCTCATCTTTATCCCTTGTCTCTTCCAACTGATCTGCCAGAAGATCGAGGAGGGCGTCTGCAATCCGCTGGGCCTCCTCCACCTCCTTGGCAGCCCGATCCCTCTCATCCCTGACGTATAGGGTTAAAGTCCTTGAATAACCTGCCTTGGGGCCGGAGACAGAATCGTTGTCCCAGACCTCAAGACGATAGACCACCCTGTCTCCCGGAGTCAGGGCCAGACCGGTCAGATCCCACTTGAATGTTTCGGGGCCCAGAGAACGTCCGCTGTTTGTGCTCTTCAGGCTAATAAAGCGTTCCATGCCTCCCATCTGATAACTCAATCTTACCGCTGTAATTCCAAAATCGTCTCTCGCAGTGTAAACGATGGGGGTGACTTCTGTGCCCGCGACCTCAAGATCCTGTGCGGGGCTGATGATTTCCGCCTCAGGGTATTTATCAGGAAGAAGATGGATTCGGTACTGGGCCGGGTTGGGGTTCTCGAACCCCAACTCATCCTTCACATGAATGGAGTAGGTGCCAGGATAGAAGACTGCCAAGCTTCCCGTCAGGTGGTCTCCTTTCACATTGAGGGCGAGCTGGTTTCCCTGGTTCAGGACGACCTTCCCCTCCTTCACGGGCTTATTTGTCTGTGCCTCCAAATTTACCATTGTGCCCTTCAAAGCATCGATATGTCCTTCCTGTCTGACCTCCGTGGGAAGATGGGTATAGTCAGGAGGGACCAGGGTGAGCTTCACTTTTCCCACCTCAGGCGGGTCCACTACAAGAATGTTGTAAACTGGAGAGGAAGCGCGGCCTCCGTATGCTTGATAGCGGAATGAGAATTGAGCCGAACCCATCCGGTACGTGAATCTCCCATTCTCCTCAGGCTCCATTAAGAGGTGCATCGCTTCGCGACCCTCGGGCCAGACTTCCAGTGTAAGCTTATCCGGTAAATTTCCTGTTGCCTTGGCCTTTATCACTACCTGAGTGCCACGCAACACGATCGATCCCCGGGGCTCGAGAGAGATGAAAGTCTCCCTCATGGGAAGATTCGAAAGGGGATGGATGATCAAAGCCAAGGAGCGGCCCAGGAAGTGAGGGTCCAAGGCAAAAACCAGAGAAAAGGTCAAAGCAAGGGGCAGTAGTAATCTGAGATGTCTGAGAGTCCCTTTTAGGCTCACCACCTGCCAGGGTTTGATGGTGCAAACCTCATCGGCTGTCTTCCTGAGCTGGGCTTTGACTAACCCTTCTGAAATCTGGCCGAAGCCTGTGCCTTTTTTAATCTCATCAAAAAGGAGGAGGGAATTTGTAACATCATCCCTCAACTGGGGAAACTTCTCCTCCAATCTTCTAGCCACCCGTGCCATAGAGGGCCTGAAGAAAATTCGCCATAACCCTAACAGAAACAGGAAGGATAAGGAGATGATGGCAACAATGGAATAAATGAAGGGGAGGTATGGGAGGGTCTCTTTCAACTTCAAGGTGAAAAGGCTTCCAAGAAGAACCAGGATAAAACCGGAGGCCAGGAGAAGGAGGAATTCCAGCGCGGTGCGGAGCTGAAAGCGAAGGGATAGGCTCCGGAGAAACCCGGCAAGGAAGCCATAATCACGGTGCAAAGTCTCTTTTTGTGTCACCGCCGCCTCCAATTAGAGAAAACATAATTCATTATAACACACATCTCCTGTCGAGATTCAACAGAACAAAAATCTTTTCTATGTTTAGGGCTGATATTATGAGACGGACAGGACTTTTCCATGCTATGAGGATGTGATAGGAACTTGAGAGAATGGAGGCTCTGATATAAATATGAATGATGTGAAGGGTTGAGGCTAATTATAAGAAATCAATCCGATTAACCATTTCCTCAGATGAAACCAACTCAACATAAAAGGCTAAGCGACTGATGCATTCTCCAGAATCGACTTATGCCCTTTTCTTATCTCACCGACTTTCTCCATTGAATTCTTCCATTCTTTATCCATTTCTTCCTTATGATCATAATAATAGGATAGGGCATCATAGATTTGAGAAAGTGAAAGATCAGGATAGGCTGCCAAGATTTCATCTGGTGAGTTTTCCAGCAAATGATATCTCACGGCTATATCCATTACTTGAATACCCGTCCCCTCAATCACAGGAGCCCCCCTCCTAACACCTTTTTTTCTTACAATATAAGGATATTTTATCTTTCTTGCCGCGGCGTAGTTGGCCATTTTAGTCACTCCTTCATTTGGAAGTTAACTCTGCTCTGCGATTAGCAAGGTTTTAGATAACCCACTCAGGTTGTGATTTAAGTTTATCCAAGAAAACATGTCTTTGTCAAATTTCACCAATACTGGATTAAATTCTAGCCAAACATATTTGAAATTTCCCGCTCCCCCCTCCCTCTCCCCAGCGGGGAGAGGGGAAGGGTGAGGGGGAAAAATGTTGAAGATAAATTCTCAGACTTTATCGTGTAAGAATCCAAATTAATTTTGTAAGGCTTCAGAAGGCTTTCTGATTTTGATGTCCGAGGTTGTATTTGCCCACAAATAACCACCCGGCCTTTCTCATGACTCAAAAAGAGATCAATAAACTTTTCCCTATTTTGTCGCCTTCTGCCTAAAAAGGCGACATTTCTTTTAACAAGCCAAAATTACCAGCTTTAGCCGACGGGTGTTATCACTTGAAAGCGTGATTCTTAAAATTTCACTTACGATACGATGTTTCAACTG
>JAZDGZ010000455.1:0-4979 GCA_043806375.1 Pseudomonadota bacterium
GGGGAAGGAGATGATCAGCATCTTCGGTTTCGGCCACGTCTGTTTGGTGGCCGTGAGCAGATCTTCAAAAAAGTCTCTGTCCGGCGCGATCGGGATGCTCCTGAGATCCCCTCCTGCAATAATAACGGAGTAGGGATGGATAGGATAGGTCGGGTTGGGGGCAAATACCACATCCCCAGGGCTCACGGTGGCAAGAACGAGGTGAGCGAGTCCCTCCTTGGCGCCCATGGTTGCAATGGCCTCTTCCTCCGGATCTATCGCTACATCCCAGCGCCTTTGATACCAATCGGCGATGGCCTGCCGGAGTTTGGTGATGCCCGCGGATGCCGAATACCTGTGATTATGGTCCTTTTGGGCTGCCTCGAGAAGCTTGTCCACGATATGCTTGGGTGTCGGTAAATCAGGGTTGCCCATGCCAAGGTCTATGATGTCCTCCCCTTTGCGCCTCAACTCCATCTTGAGTTGGTCCACGACCTTAAAAAGATAGGGCGGTAGACGATCCATCCTTCCGAATTCCTGCATAACCCAATTCCCCTTTTCCTTGGTGATATTTTAGGTGTAATTTCTCAGGAATATCGTCAATAATTTCGCTATTGTTCAGTCTTCATCAATTGGACATTCTAAACTCGAAATTCGAATATCGAAATACGAAACAAACCCGAATATCGAATAACCAAAATCCAAAACATGCTTAGAAAATTAAAAAAATTCCCCTTGGGACACGATACTGGATCAGAGCTGGATTAATGTATTCTTCTACATCAAATGGAGGTTTTCGTCAAATGTTTGACGACGCGCTAGCTGCAATTCAGACACTGGAATATTGACGATCTCGTAAAAAGTCGTCACCCCGTTGAAAAACGGGGTCCAGGAGTTCTATAAGGGTTTGAGAACACTGGATTCCGGCTTTCGCCGGAATGACGGAAACAGAGCATTTTCGACTTTTTACGAGGGCATCAATATTAATCAGTGAGAGATTTGGTGTCTGGACCAGAGCGGTGCGCTAGAGGTCGATGGGCCTGCTCATCACCGATTCCACAAAGGCCCTTAATAAATGGTTTTCCGGTCTCTTCAGATCAGGGTCCCGGTCGATAATACGCTCAGCTTCCTCTT
This sequence comes from Pseudomonadota bacterium, assembly GCA_043806375.1. Lineage (GTDB taxonomy): Bacteria > Desulfobacterota > DSM-4660 > Desulfatiglandales > HGW-15 > JAZDGZ01. Next base: position 1,114 of record JAZDGZ010000455.1, read on the forward strand.
TGGCCTTTGACAGGAGTTCCGGTTCTCTCATCAATTCCGTGATGTCCAGGTCCCCTACCCCGGCCTGTCTTACCCCTATCAGTTCTCCCTGACCCCTCTGTTCGAGGTCTTTTTGGGCGATCTCAAAGCCATCCTGATTTTCAACCAGGATCCTCAATCTTGAAGAAGTCCTCTCGGAGAGGGTATCGGTCAACATCAGATAGCAGATGCCCCTTTCGGTGCCTCTCCCTACCCGTCCTCTGAGCTGGTGAAGCTGGGCTAAACCGAACCGGTCAGGGTGTTCGATGATCATGAGCGTGGCCTTCGGGACATGAAGACCGACCTCTATGACCGTTGTTGCGACCAAGAGATGGATGAGGCCCTTTCGGAAATGGGCCATGACCGCCTCTCTCTTGTCGGCAGGAAGGCGACCATGGACGAGGCCGACCCGGTACTGTGGACTGAGGACTGCCTTTAGCCGCTCTGCCATCTCGGTGGCGTCTTTCAGGTCCAGGTCCTCTGATCCTTCAATGAGAGGGCAGATCACAAAGGCCTGCTGCCCCTTGGCCAAGCGATCTTTCAGGACTTCAAAGACCTTTCTCTTCTTTTCCCGGGGCACCATGTGGGTGGCAACAGGCAGCCGGCCTCGAGGGAGCTCTCTTATAACGGATACGTCCATATCGCCGTAGACCGTCATGGCGAGGGTCCTGGGGATAGGCGTTGCGGTCATGACCAGTTGATGAGGATTTCTCCCTTTCCTGTCCATGAGTGCCCTTTCTCTCACGCCAAACCTTTGCTGTTCGTCGATGATGACAAGCCCGAGATTCGAAAAGAGAAGTTTTTCTTGTATGAGAGATTGGGTTCCTATGACCACATTATAGGAGCCGTCTCCGACCTTCTTGTACACCCTGTCCCTCTCCTCCTTTTTCATCGCACCGGTCATAAGAACGGGTCTGAACCCCATTCCATCCCTGAGTTCCAGGAAATATTCCAGGTGCTGATTTGCCAAGACCTGGGTAGGGGCCATGATTGCCACCTGCATCTCGTTCCGGATTGTGATGTGGGCCGCCAATGCCGCAACGGCCGTCTTACCGCATCCCACGTCTCCCAGGAGCAGGCGGTTCATGGGTTTCTCGCTGCCCAGGTCGTTCACAATGTCCCGGAGGGCCCTGATTTGGTGTGCCGTCAGCACGAAAGGAAAAAACCTATTCGGGTCCGCCATCAAGGTTGGCGGAATGGAAAAGGCGGTGACTGAAGCCCTTTGTCTCGACTTCTTGCGAAAGGCCATAATGAGCATGACCAGAAGGAAGCGATCAAAGACGAGCCTCTTATGGTAGGGGGTATCAAATTGATTTAATGTCTCGATGGTTGCATCGTCGGGGGGGAAGTGGACATATTGCAAGGCCTCTTTTAAGGACGGAAGCCCCAGGGTGCGGGGGATCTCCATGGGGAGAGGATCGATCAGTGCCTCCAAATAATCATCCAGAGCCCTTCTCACCGTCGACCTTAGAAGGTGTGACGAAAGCCCGGCAACACTCGAGTAAACGGGATAGAATCCAAGACCGCGACCGGCCCTCCCAGTCCCGCCGGGTTCCGCCGGAATGATCTCTGGATGGACCATCTGCCTTTGCCCCCTGTTGAAGCCTATGGCGCCGTAAGCAAGAAGCTCCAAACCCCGGGTGGTGAATTTGGTGAGGTGCGCCTTCCTGTATTGGAACCAGAGAAGTTCCAGACCCGCCGTCTCGTCCCGTATGCATATCTTGAATAACCGTTTGCGGCTCCGGAAAAATCTCTCTTCTCCGCCAAAGATGACTTTTCCCTTGATAAGGACGGGGATGCCTTCTTCGGCGCTATGGATGGGTGAAAGACGCGTGCGATCTTCGTAGCGTAAGGGGGTAAAGAAGAAAAGATCAAGGATGGTATAAAGCCCTTTTTGGGCGAATAGGGCGGCCCGTTTGGGCCCAACGCCCTTCAGAGAAGATATGGGCAACGCCAGGTCTTGGATCTCTTTGAGGTAGGCACCCTTTTTGGGGATCATTTGGGTTCGTAAATGGAGGTGAGAATGGTTACTCCTTCCATCCATGGACGCCTATGAGGTCTACGAAACGGCATCCGCCAAGGTTTTCTTCTCTATAGTGATTCTTGATTCTGGTGACCTTGATCAATTCCTGGCTGTTCTTGTTTCCTATGGGGATGACCATCCTTCCCCCGTCGGCGAGTTGGTCGAGCAGGGGCTGGGGAATCTTGGGTGCTCCGGCTGTGACCATAATGGCATCGTAAGGGACAAACTCCTCCCACCCGAGCGTGCCGTCGAAGACCTTGAATCGGATATTCGTATAACCTAATTGACCAAGGAGTTCCTTGCTCTTGTCGAGCAGAGGCTTTTTCCTTTCGACCGTATAGACCATGGTCGATAGCTCTGCCAAGATGGCCGTCTGGTAACCGCTGCCGGTCCCTATCTCAAGGGTTTTTTCCTTCCCTGTGAGCGCGAGGGACTGGGTCATGATGGCGACGATGTAAGGCTGGGAGATGGTCTGTTTGTGGCCGATAGGGAGGGGGTGATCATTGTAGGCCTCTCCGGTCAGAGCCTCTTCCACAAAGAGGTGCCTGTGGATCTTGGACATGGCCTCTAATACACCCTTGTCGGTGATGCCACGGGGCATAAGCTGGTTCTTGACCATCCGCTCCCTGGCCAAACGGTAATCGTGGTTCATTCTCTCATCCCGCAGGGTTTCTAATCATAATGTCAATAAGTGCCCTAAAGATCAAGCGATTAATGCGGGTGAATTCGCGAAGTTCCGTGGTCGGGGGCTGAGGTTCAAAGACCAATAAGCGGGTATTCTTTGTGAAGAGCGGTTGGTCAGAGCAAGAGAGGTCAAAGGCTTGCGAAGAGGTCAAAAAGCGACGGCATCCCTCCAGCCCCTCGCGGAGGCCGATCCGGGCCCGCCTGAAAGCTTCCGGTTTTTTCTCCTTCAGGATTTTGCAGGTAGATAACTCGATCTCTCCAAATTTGGTCCTTCGGGAGGCAAAACCGAAAAGCCTGCACACGAGAGGACGCAGGGGATAGCATGAGCACTTCCCCTTTTCGGAATCGGGACCATCAGGCCGATGGTGGATGCAGCGCAGATCCCCCTGATCTTCTTTTTCCTCGATGGCATTCAAGGCCCTCTCTTCCTCTCTCCTTAGGAGGATTTCCTCGGCCAGGGGGAGGACTTCGAGAACGGTCACCTCAACATTCGGGCTTTCGCAACAGGCGCCGCATCCGGGAGGACAAAAGAGCCCCGTGGCCACTTGAAAGCGCCCGATCCTCTGATCGATCTCTTTGTAGATCATGAGGACTTCTGACCCAAGGTTGATTGAGAAATCCGACAAAGCTAGCAGCTCCTTACCAAGTGTGTGGTGTTCTGATGTCCCATTCTGCTCTGCTGTCTCAGAAATATCTAAACCTAGTCCATTTCTCCACGCCTCACCCGGGGTGGTCGAATTCTTAAAGAAATTTTTGAGACGCGAGACTAGCGGCCTGCTAGTGAGGGGGAGATTTATAATCCTCCTTCTTGATGTCGTGTTGCTTCATCAGCTTGTGCATCTGACGCGAGGTAATTCCGGCGGCAGTGGCCGACATCTGGATACGTCCTTTGTGAAAGGAAAGGAGGTTTCGCAGGTAAGACCCTGTTATCTGGCGTTTCATTTCCGCCAAAGAGCAGGAGACGTCCGGCAAGATGTTCGGTTTGGAAGGGTGGAATGCGAACAGCTCTCCCGGAAAACTTTCGGGCATGAGCACTGAAGACTTTTCCAAGAGGTATGCACGTTCGATAAGGTTTTCTAGTTCCCGGATGTTTCCGGGCCAAGAATACCGCTTGAACGCCTCCGCGACCCTCGGGTCGATG
>JAZDGZ010000456.1:0-5507 GCA_043806375.1 Pseudomonadota bacterium
TCTGGGTGTTTTCACTCCTTTCACGATAAGATGGAACTAGCAGATCATGACCTCTTGGCCGAACGGGATAGTAAAAATCGGCGGACACGGTTTGTCTCGTTTGAGCGAAAACTCAAGGAGTACCCTGTAATTTGTGGAAAGTATCAGGGGCAAAAAATCGATCTACAAAGGGACGAGAACGTTGAATGCCTAATCAACGAGGGGAAGGATCTCAGAGACGGATTAACGCATCCATCTCCTTTTCTTAGTCCAAATAATCTCACTCTAGACAAGGTTCTGGCAAATATCGCGATCAAGCCAGATCAGGTTAAGAAGGTCTTTAGGGCTGCGGGGAAATACGTTTGGAAGGTGGAAGAGGTGCTCGGACATGAACCCAAGAAGACCACACCATGGCTTCAGCTTGAATTTCTTGGTGAATGAGTCATTTTCGGGTTAGCTGCAATCAGGTGGGGGTGAGGATGGAATGAGAAAGTCTAGGCACACTCTTTTGAGGGATAGTCACCCAAGTGTGTGAAGACAGGACAGACTCATTCATCAGGAGTGCCGGAATGAGTAGCACCCGCGTACTAGCCTTCGACCGATACATCGGCGTCGACTATTCGGGCGCTCAGACGCCGAAATCGAGTCTCAAGGGCCTTAGGGTCTATATGGCGGACAGAGATTCGCAACCGGTTGAAATACAGCCGCCACCAAGTGCACGCAAGTATTGGACCAGGATAGGCATCGTCGAGTGCCTAGTCGATCGACTTTCTGAAAAGCGGCCGACACTGGTCGGCATCGACCACGCATTTTCATTTCCTCTGAGGTACTTCGAGACTCATGACCTTCCGCATGATTGGCCAGCATTCCTTGACGATTTTCAACAACATTGGCCGACTGATGGGAGCCTCATAGCGGTTCAATCCATTCGGGACGGCACTTGCGGCAACGGAGCGAATCGCTCCGGCAAAACTCGTTGGCGTCGGTTGACAGAAATACGGGCAGGAGCCAAATCGGTCTTCCATTTCGATTTTCGAGGTTCGGTAGCAAAGTCCACCCATGCCGGATTGCCATGGCTGCGTTATCTCCGGCAGCACCTAGGCGACAGAGCGTATTTCTGGCCGTTCGACGGCTGGAGCCCCCCGACTGGACAGTCTGTGATAGCTGAAGTCTATCCATCCCTGTGGAACCGCAGCTTCCCGCGTGAAGAACGCACCCCGGACCAACATGACGCCTATTCAGTCGCTGCATGGATGCGCCGCGCTGACTTCGACGGCACCCTCCAGGGGTTCTTCAGTCCGCACTTGACGCAGGCCGATCGCTCGGTGGCCCAAATCGAGGGATGGATTCTTGGGGTCATGTAAAATTCGCATGCTCGATAGCGAACCTAAATTCCTGATCCGTAGGATTGGACGGGCTGCTAGCCATTTTTAATTTTCAGATATCACCTAGAGATCGCAACCTCACCCAATCCTGTGATAAGAGAATATGATCTCAGACTTGGCCAGGGGAAGGCCGAAATGGGCGACGAGACCTTTTATGGACAGCCGATTGATTGGATGTTGACGGAGTAGGCTCCGGTTCGTGCTACGATCCCTTCCCGGAAGGGACCCCTCGAACGGAATAACGAGGGGTCCTTAAATCAGCCGAAAGCCTGGCCATCCTCGGAAAATATCGATTAACGCGCCTTTTTGTTGTGGATAGTTAGTTTCCATCCGGAAATGGCCCTTTTCCGCAATCTCTGCGTCAGTCGGCGGGCTTACTTGTGCGGCGTACTATCGTACGCCTCCGCGCAACCCCTTGACTTCCTTGACCTGGCGAAAAATTGCTCATTTCTGGACTGGAAACTGCTCAGTGTGCCTGTTTCATTTCCGGATGGGCACCAGTTATCTTCCTTGCGCCCTGTACCTCTTATCTTGCGCCTTTCTTACGTCCCCATCTCCCAGGAGGAGAGGTACCGTTCCTGCTCCGGGGTGAGGGTGTCAATCTCCACCTTCATGGATTCCAGTTTGAGCCGGGCGATCTCCCGGTCGATGTGCGAGGGCACGGGGTAGACCTTTTTGTCCAGTTTTTTGTGCTCTTTGGCCATGAACTCGGCAGAGAGGGCCTGGTTGGCGAAACTCATGTCCATGACGCTCGAGGGGTGTCCCTCGGCGGAGGCCAGGTTGATCAGCCGCCCTTCTCCGAGGAGATAGACCCTGCGACCGTCATTCAGCGTGAATTCCTGCACGAATTCCCTGATCTGTCTTACCGCGGTGGATGAGGCCTTCAGGCCGGGGAGGTCGAGTTCCACATCAAAGTGCCCTGAATTAGCAATGATGGCCCCATCCTTCATGGTCAGGAAGTGTTCCTTTCTGATCACGTTGATGTCACCGGTCAGGGTGCAGAAGAAATCCCCCTGGGGGGCTGCCTTGGAGATGGGCATGACGACAAGTCCGTCCATCACGGCTTCCAGGGCCTTGAGGGGGTCCACTTCGCATATGACGACGTGGGCGCCATGCCCCTTGGCGCGAGTGGCAACGCCCCTGCCGCACCACCCATAACCGCTGACCACAAAGGTGCTGCCTGCCAGCAGTCGGTTGGTGGCCCTGATGATCCCGTCCACGGTGCTCTGGCCTGTGCCGTATCGGTTATCAAAGAGGTGCTTGGTGTCGGCGTCGTTGACGGAGACGATGGGAAATTGGAGCACCCCGTCCCTCTCCATGCTCCGAAGGCGTATGACACCCGTCGTGGTCTCCTCAGTCCCGCCGATGACTCCGGAGAGGAAGGCCTTCCTTTCCTCTTTCGACAGATTCTTGCCCCATTCCCTGATCCCTTGGTGAAGCTCGTCCCATTTGTTGAGGGCGATAAAATGGAGGGAACTGACCAGGTCGGCCCCGTCATCCATGGTGAGGTTCGGCCTGTGTTTCAAGGCGGAGAGGATGTGATCATAATAGGTGGCGTGGTCCTCACCTTTTATGGCGAAGACGGGGATCTCATCGTCCGCCACCAGAGAGGCTGACACGTCGTCCTGGGTGGAGAGAGGATTGGAGGCGCAGACCACCACATCCGCCCCCCCCGCCTTGAGGGTTTTAAGAAGCCCGGCGGTTTCGGTCGTCACGTGAAGACACGCGGACAATCGCAGCCCCTGGAGGGGCTTCTCCACCCCAAAACGCTCCCTGATCCTGGTCAAGACAGGCATGCTCATGCCCGCCCACTCAATTCTTAACCGGCCTTTTTCAGCCAGATTGATATCCTTGATATCGTATTCCATTGTCGCTCCTTCCAGTCCCTTCCTGAAATCGGATTCTATCCGATTTCAGACAACGCTCCCGCTCTGCGGGAGCTCCGGGTCCTGCCTGCGGCAGGACGTTCCATGAAATCCGCGGGCGGATTTCATTACTTCACCGCCTTCTTGAGGGTTTCGACCATGTCCAGCTTTTCCCAGCTGAATTCGGGGAGTTCCCGGCCGAAGTGGCCATAGTTGCAGGTCTTCCGATAAAGAGGTCTCAGGAGGTCCAGCCTTTCAATAATGGCGGCGGGACGAAAATCGAACTCCTTCTTGACGATCTTCGTCAATTCAACGCTGGGGATGACGCCGGTGCCGTAAGCGCCCACCATGACGGATACAGGTTCAGCCCGGCCAATGGTATAGGCGATCTGGATTTCGCATTTCTCGGCCAGGCCGGCGGCCACGATGTTTTTCACGATGTAGCGGCACATGTATGAGGAACTCCTGTCCACCTTAGAGGGGTCCTTTCCCGAAAAGGCGCCGCCGCCGTGATAGCCGAAGCCGCCGTAGGTGTCCATGATGATCTTACGGCCCGTCAAACCACAATCACCCTGGGGACCCCCAACGACGAATCGCCCGGTGGTGTTGATGAAGAATTGGGTCTCCTTGTTCAGCATCTGCTGGGGGATGACCTTCTTGATCACCTCCTCGATGATCGCTTCACAGATGGTGTCGTAGTCGACATTAGGATCGTGCTGGGCCGCAATCACGATGGTATGGGCCCTGTGGGGCTTGCCTCCGACGTATTCGACCGTGACCTGGGATTTGCCGTCCGGTCTCAACCAGGGCAATTTGCCCGACTTTCTCACATGGGCCAGCCGTTGGGTGAGACCGTGGGCAAGATAGATAGGCATGGGCATATAAGTTGGGGTGTCCTTGCAGGCATAGCCGAACATGAGACCCTGATCGCCGGCGCCCTGATCCTTGAAGAGGCCCTTTCCGTCAACGCCGATCGCGATATCGGGGGATTGCTTGTCAATGGAGCTAAGGACCGCACAGGTCTCCCAGTCAAAACCCATGGAGGAATTTTTATAACCGATATCTTTTATCGTCTCCCTCACTACCTCCGGCATATCCACGTAGGCCGTGGTCGTGATTTCGCCCGCTATGATCGCCATTCCCGTGGTAACCAGGGTCTCGCATGCGACGCGTGAGTGTTTGTCCTGTTCCAGGATTCTGTCCAGGATATGGTCGGATATCTGATCGGCTATCTTATCAGGGTGGCCCTCTGTGACCGATTCCGAGGTAAAAAGGAAGTTATCTGTCTTCATATTTCTCTCCTTTAAGCGATGATTGATACTTTATTGATGGCCTCCTGAGAACTCAGACACCACCATTCCGTTCATGGTTCGATACCTCACCACGAACGGGAAATCACGGGGTTACAGAACAAAGCCTTCGTTCGTCCTGAGGTTTACCCGCCTCCGGCGGCGCCAGAGGCGACCAGGGTATCGAAGGACGAATGGGATCTTTAGCGGGGACATCCATATTAGCCCGTTCAAAAAAAGATCTTGCCATCTCGCGGGGCCTGGGGGCTTGCTTTACTCCCCGGGGTCTCTGCCCAGCCGGCAATTGTCTATCAACCTGGTTTTCCCGACCCTGACGGCAAGGGCCAGAAGGGTTTCACCCTCCAACTGGGCCACATCTTCCAGGGTAACCGGGTCGCACAGGATGACATAATCGATCTTGGTGTGGGGGTGATCAAGGATCAGCCCCTCCACGGCCTTCTTGATTTCTTCGGCCCTCTTTTCCCCTCGTCCGAGCATTTCGAGGGCGAGGTCAAGGGATTTCTTAAGACAGAGGGCTGATCTCCTCTGGTCAGGGGTCAAATAGGAGTTGCGGGAACTCATGGCCAGGCCGTCCGGCTCCCTGACCGTAGGCACGCCCACGATCTCTATGTCCATATTCAGATCCCGGACCATCCGGGTGATCACCGTCAACTGTTGGTAGTCTTTTTGTCCGAAGATGGCCAGGTGAGGCTTTGTGGCGAGAAAGAGCTTGGCAACCACCGTGGTGACGCCGTCAAAATGGCCCGGCCTGGATAGGCCGCAGAGGTGCTTGTCCAACCCCTCAACAAAGACCTTTGTCTGAAAACCCTCCGGGTACATGTCCCTGGCCGTGGGCACAAAGGCGATATCGACCCCGACCTCCCGGGCCTTTGACAGGTCCCCTTCAAGGTCGCGGGGGTATGCCGCAAAGTCTTCGCTCGGTCCAAACTGGATGGGGTTTACAAAGATACTGATGATCGCTTTGTCCG
>JAZDGZ010000457.1:0-3074 GCA_043806375.1 Pseudomonadota bacterium
GCGCCCTGGCCCAGCAGATCGACGGCGCCGCCTCGACGGACGCCCAGGATATCGCCAAGCTGATCTTTCTTTCCTCCCTCTCCACGGCCACGAACCCCGTCCTGGGGCTAAGCCGTTCCGAAATCCTCGGCGATCTCGCCGCCCCGGAGAGGGATGTCGTGAAGCTGCGCGGCGTCTTCTGGCCGCCTAAACTCATCTACATCGATCGCAGAAACCGTATTGTCTTAGGGTATTGGGGCAAACGGAGCCGGTACCCAGTCGTAGCGCCGGACGAGAAAATTGATCTCCAGTCTGAACGATAAATTCAAAGGGGGGAAGTGTCTCACTTACATTGGCACAGAGGGTTGACGATATGGCACTCGTCAAAGACCGAGTCCGCCAGCTCCTCAAGCACTATGGTATCCTCTTCCGGGAACTGTGTACAAACGAACTGCCGCTCCCCCTATGGGGAAAAAAGCTTCACAGCCCTGAGAGACTTATGGAATTCTCCGGCGAGATTCTCTTATGAAAAACGACTGGCAGCATGAAATATTTGGCGCCTACTATTGACGACCGACTTCAAACCCTTTTGGGAAGATGGAAGGCAACCACCGGTAAACGGGAGCCAGATACCGTGCCACATTCGCCTTTTGGGGGATCATGAAGATAAAGATCTTTTTCTGGTGGGGAACAATGGCGATATGCCTGATGGTGCCGGGGTCGGGATTTTTCTTCATCAGCCTTGCAAAATGATCGCGCATGGCCATGCTTTCGTAATACATCTGGAAATCAAATTTCCCCCATTTGACGTCTTCCCTGTTCAGCCGCTGGGCATTGTCTATTTTTGATCCCCTGAACCCGTTATATTTTGCCTCGATCAGGTGGCTCTCTTCCGGGGGCGGGTGCTTCAGGTATAATGTGATAAACAGCCTGTCATATTTACGGATTATTTTGGATATGGGGAGATAGAGCAAGGAGTGGCGGGGGAGCAGGGTGATCGTTGCATCGGCCCGCGACAGCAGGGCGCCCTTCTTCTTTACAAGGAGATTGGCATGGTAACCGATAGCGCCTCCGATATTGGTAAAGGTCTGATCGTCGGGTCGTATCACATCCAGCAGGTCTTTGAATACCGCCAGAGAGATTTCTTTATTTTGTCTCCTCCCCCAGAGGTACCCCGCAGTAAGGAGAAAAGAAAAGGCGACAAAGAGGAAGAAAACCGGTTGCATGATAATGTGTTCGTATTCAAACATCGTGTCCCTTTAGCCCTTTTTATCGTACATGCCGTGTGATGTCTTTCTCAATATGATATAGCGTCGACGTTTTTTCATCGAAAATCCCCTTTGCCAGGGGAACCCGTTCAACGGGAATATTGTCTACCATACTCATCATACACCCTTCCACCTCTTCCGCCATCTTTATGTTTTCGTCAGTCACCTTGTTGTTTATCAGAAGGCGCAGCGGCAATTGCAGGTCCTTCAGTCCTTCTATGAGCCGTTCCGACTCCTTCAGCGAGAGCCTGTCGGGATTGAACACCAAGGTTATAGAGGTATCCGGTCCCTGCAATTTTTTGTTCAGGTCTTCATAGGTCTGATGAAGGTCACGGAGCCGCGTCAGTACCCTGTCGTCTTGTTCATCGTAGTCCAACACCGTCTCCGAATCACTCAGGGAACCCCGTATCCTGTGAATCGTGTAACGTTTCTTGAGAATCTGTTGCCTGATCTTGATCAGCCTCTCTATCCAGGTTATCGTAATCCTCGGCAGGGCAAGGAATCTCAGGGTCAGTCCCGTGGGAGGTGTGTCAAATACGATGTAGTCGAAGTCCTTCTCATCTCGTATGGTCTTTTCGATGCCCGTTAATAATGCATATTCCTCGATACCGGGTGAGTATTTTAAAACGGAAAAGTAGTTGTCCAGGTTGAGTACCTGGAGATACTTATATGAGCTCGAAAGGACATCGATCTCCTTCTTCAAATATTCCTTCGTCAGTTTCTTGAGATCGATCTCCTCCAGGTAGAGGGTGTCTGTATATCGTGTCTTTTTGTCTTTCAGCGTCATATTAAATATGTCGCCGAGATTATGGGCGGGATCGAGGGAGACTATCAATACTCGATACTGCTGAGAAAGTTGCCATGCCATTGCAGCGGACAGCGTCGACTTTCCCACACCTCCCTTACCCGTCAAGAAAAGTATTTTCATCTAATCTATCCCCAGTGTTCCGCACATCTCTGCCAGCATATCTCCGGAGTCTTTTGCCCTTTTGTTTAACACGGCAAGCTCCTTTTCCATAAAAGGCAAAAGTTCAATGGCAAGAAAGGAGGGCGGGGAAGGGAATCCCACAAATGACCCGAGAAGAAGGAGGGTAAAAATATTTTCCAGTTCTTCCATCTCCACTGCCGTGAGGGAAAAGGCCTGCTCGCGATGTGAAGTATCAAAGACGGATAAGATGCGGCGCAATCTATCGAGAATTGAAAATCCCATCAGGTGGCTTTTAACTTCTTGTAATTGTGCCGGTGCAGGACGGTGGCGCCCCGCACCGGCAGTGGTCATTCACAAATGTTACTCGACCTTGTATGCCTTCGTCTTGATGAAGTCGTGGATGAACACAAAGTTCAAGACGAGCAACACGATCGATATGATCATCACAGTCCAGCCGGGGACCGGTTTTGCTGCAATGTCGCCGGGCACAATAACTATGATGAACCAGGCAGTGCCGCAGGTCACGGTAATCCAGAGGAGCAACGCAGGGATGACGGCAGCGTTGGCAAATTTCGATTTCAGTTTCTTCGCCACGAAGCCTGCGCCTGTCATGAGTGCAATGGCGGCGATCAACTGATTCGCCGCTCCGAAGGAACCCCACAGAATCAGCCAGTTTCCGCTTGCGCCGAGGTAGATTCCGATGGCTGCGGGGATAATTGAAGCTATCCAGCGATTTGTAAGGAAATTGTATACGCCGGCAGCGCTCTCCTTCAGGGGAAGCGCCATCTCGGAGATGCAGTACCGGGCAAGCCGGTTGGTCGTATCGAGCGTCGTCATGGCAAAAGAGGCCACCCACATGCCGGCAAGGACCTTGACATATTGTACCGGAATAAAACTGA
>JAZDGZ010000458.1:0-4529 GCA_043806375.1 Pseudomonadota bacterium
GACTGTCTTTTATTTTTCGTTCGTCCAGAACCAGACGTCAGCGCTCCTCGAAGTACGAAGGGCGTGCCGGTCCGCTATCGGGATGATATATCATCAGGCAACACCCAACTTCCGTAAAAGGGGAAGTAGTTTCCAAAACGACTTATGATAATTCAGTGGCAATCGGCACTTGATGGTGCTTCCCTTGTGATATCCTTCGCAAGACTCAGGATATCATACCCCTCAAAACCCTTTGATATGTCTGAGATATCACCGCTTATCGCTGATCGCAGATATCTGCTCTGCAAAGTCAGTTGACGTCGACTCGATTTCAGACGAGGCCCTGCGTCGAACCCCGGGGAGAAAGGGGCCGGCTGCCATCATCACCTGCGCAGCCTCGAATCTTACTGACCCGAAAACACCCCTTTTGAATACTGCGGGACCTATCCCCCTGCAATGGGCGGGAACAGTGCTACCTCATCTCCATCCTTCAAAGGGGTGTCCAGCTTGTCGGGCATACATATGTAGTTGCGGCCGTTCACCAGGACGATGAGATGACTGGCGGGCTCTTGATCGTCCGGGTGATATATCAGTTCGGTCAGTTCTCTTCCAAATCGACTGCACAGATCATCCAGCACTTCTCGTAGGGTCGCGGCATCCTTCTCCACCTCCACGCGGCTCTTGTCCTCCATTGCCTTTTGGAGGTGAAAATAGCCCTTCACAATGATCTTCACTGCAATCCGTCTCCACCATGGGGAGGGTCAATCAATCAGGGTCAGGGCTCCACTAAAGCAGCTCTTGACGCACATCGGATCCGGCGGCTCCCCGCACATATCGCACTTCAGGGGGATTCCGGTGCCTGCCTCGACAAAAAGGTGTCGCGAGGGACAGGATGAGGCCGGGCACAGGGCGCAGCCGTCAATCTCCACTCCCCCGATCACCTTGACGGTCTTGTTCGTACACTGAGCATCCGTAAAGGGGCCCGAGATAAGGGGGAGAAAGATTCGATTCTTCGGATCACCGATCACCCGAATTCGCGATTTCATGGGATTGACAACCTTGAAATGCTCCAAAGAGCAGGCGGCCTCACAGTAGCGGCAGCCGGTGCACTTGCTGAAATCGATCTTGATACCAGGCATCCTTATCTCCCCTCTTTCCTGCCGCACAAGCCTACAGTTCCAACTCTCTTCGTTTCTCATCGGTGGGGACCCCACTCGCATCCCAGCCTCTGAGCCGGTAGTATTCTTCCAGCATCCCTGCCAGCGGAACCACATGCCCCTTTGCCGGCCCCCGCGGGGCAGGCTCTTCCAGCATCCTGGGAGGAAGATTATCGTCTTCCTTTGTAAATCCCGCCTTCAGATTGAACAGACGCTCAAGATTCCATATCCTCTCCCCTGTCTTCAGCATTTCCTCATGGGTGAAATTCAGCCCGGTTACCGAATTGAGCATGAGCACCATCTCCGCCTGCCAAATTCCCCTGAAGGCGAATATGCACATTCCACTCGAATCCACCACGGACGCGAAGTTTTGAAAGTCTTTCACAAGCAGGGGCTTACCCTCGGCCGTCAAGGGGTCGGTGGGTTTGGGCACACCCATGAGTTCAGACCAGTACGTCGAGCCTCTCAGGTGACAGGCACCCCTGTTTGAAGTGGCCATCGCCAGTCCCATTCCCTTCACTCCTCGAGGTTCATAACCGGGGAATTCCTGTTTCTTGACACCCATAAAGAACTCCGGATGCCCATACTTCCTTGCCAGCCGGTAACCTCCCTCAGCCAGAACCGCTCCAAAACCTTCCTTTTTTCCGATCATCTCCACCAATCTGAGCAAGGCCTCGGCATTCCCGAAGTTGAGTTTGAACCCGATGTCCTCCTCAGGCAAATACCCCTTTTCAAACAGCTCCATGGCACAGGCTATGGTGCCGCCTACCGATATGGTGTCGATACCGGACTCATCGCAGATATAGCCTGCTTTGGCAATGGCGGCGAGATCATCGATCCCGCAGGACGATCCCATGAGGGCAATGGTTTCATACTCCGGACCCATGCCCTTCCACACCGCTCCTTCCTCCCTCACCTCCGTCACCTTGCCGCACCGGATGGGACAGCTGAAACAGCCGTAGTCTCTGAGCACGATGGTGTCCTTCATCACCTGCCCGCTGATTTTCTCTGCGCCGTCAAAAACCCCTGACTGGAAATTGTGGGTAGGCAATGTTCCCAGGGTGTTAAAATAGCTGACCCCTGCCGGGGTCCCGTACGTGGGGAACGTGGTTCCGGTCGTCTTGCTTGTTCTCGTCGTTTCCCATATGGCCGGGAGGATCTCCCTGAAACGCTTACTATCATGCAGGGTAATGCTCTTCGAGCCTTTGACAACCACGGCCTTCAGGTTCTTGGATCCCATCACGGCGCCCACGCCGGATCTTGCGGCATGCCTTCCATCATCCGTGATCACCGACGAGACTCTGACCAGGTTTTCCCCACCCGGCCCGATGCAGGCGACCCGAAACTCCTTGGCCTCCCACTCGGTCTTGCCCAGATCTTCCTTCAATACCTTTCGGATGGCCGCAACCGTTTCACCAATGGGTTTCCCCCACAAAAACCCTGCGGGCCTGATCTCAACCCGGTCGTCCTCGATAAACAGGTAAACCGGCTCTTTCGCCTTTCCCTCGAAAATGATGATGTCATAGCCGGCAAATTTCAACTCCGGACCGAAGTGGCCCCCTGAATTGGAACAGGCGATGGCTCCGGTCAGATACCCTTTGGTTACGACCATGTACCGACATGCTGCAATGGGGCCGGCCCCGGTCAACGGACCGGTGGCGAAGATGAGCTTGTTTTCAGGGCTCACAGGGTCAACCTTGGGGTCAATCTCGTCATAGAGCATCTTGGAAGCAAGCCCACGGCCGCCTATGAACTTCCTTGCCAGATCCCCATCCAGATCCTCCACAACCACTTCCGATCGGGTCAGATTGACCCGCAGGATCTTTCCCATCCATGCATCCATGTTCATTCCCTCTCTCTCTGCATGCCGCAGACTCTAAAGCATCGGTCCGCCTCGCATCTGGCCTGCTGAATTTTGAAACCCAGATCAACCTCCTCGTAGGTGCTCTTGCGCTCCGGAAGGGACAGGCGAGGCATGATCTCCCGTTCCTTCCTCTCCAGACCCTCGGGGCTGTAAGGGATCCCTTTCCAGTGTGCTCCTTCGCCGGCACAGGCATCCTTTCCGCTCAGATAGCGGTCGATGGATCGGGCAGCCGCCTTTCCAAAGGCGATGGCCTCCACCACCGTTCCGGGGCCTGAGACCGCGTCTCCCCCGGAGAAGATGCCCGCCACACGGGTCAGGCCGGTCTCCGCATCAGCCTGAACAAAGCCATTGTGCAGGATCTTCGTCTCCAGAGGACGGGGCAGCCAGCTGACCTCCGGCACCTGTCCGAGGGCCGTGACGACCGTGTCCGCCTCCACCATGAATTCAGACCCCTCGATGGGAACAGGTCTTCGCCGGCCCGACTCATCGGGGTCTCCCATTTTCATGCGAACACATTCCACCCGGCGAACCCTGCCCTCTTCCCCCAGAATCCTCACGGGGAACGTCAGGTAATGAAGTTCGACCTCTTCCTCGATGGTGTCCTCCACCTCCCAATGGTTTGCGGGCATTTCCTCCCTGGTCCTTCGGTATAGGATGGCGACGCTCTCATACCCCAGACGCTTGGCTGACCTGGCGCAGTCCACCGCCGTGTTTCCCCCGCCGATGACGACCAGTTTGCCCCGGGGTGCGGGCGGGTTTCCAAAGCGGATTTGCCTCAGAAAATCGAGGCCGTCCACCACGCCGGCCCATTCACCCTCGCCGGGAATTCCCAGCTTGATGGGCCGGTGACAGCCCACGCCCACGAAAACCGCTTGGTAGTCCTTCTGCAAATCGGCGAAGGGGACCTCTGTTCCGATCTCCGCATTAAGCCGGATCTCCACGCCCAGTTTCCGGATCACGTCGATTTCGGCCTGCACGATCCTCCCGGGCAAGCGGAACTCGGGAATGCCTGCGGCCATCATGCCGCCGGCCACAGGGTGCTTCTCAAAAACCGTCACGCCGTAGCCTTCGACGGCCAGATAGTAGGCTGCCGTCAGTCCTGCGGGACCGGCCCCGATCACGGCGACACGCTCTTTTCTTGCCGGCTTCTTCTCGGGAACGTAGGACGTCGTGCCACCCATGTCCTCATCCGCCAGGAAGCGCTTCAGGTACTCGATGGCAACGGGCTTGTCCACCTTGCCCCTGTTGCACTCCGATTCACAGGGATGGGGACAGATGCGTCCGCATATGCCGGGGAAGGGCATCTCCTCTTTGATGAGCTTCAGCCCTTCCTGATATCTCCCGTCGGCAATGGCGCCCACAAAGCCCGCAATGCTGATATGGGCGGGGCAGCCTGCCTTGCACGGGGCGGTTCCCCATTTTTCACTGTCCTCTCCGGCAGCATATCCCTGCCGGATGGCCATCTCTCGAAGCACATCCACCACGGAGCTGAACCGCACATTCTGAGGGCAAACGAACCGGCAGGCATC
>JAZDGZ010000459.1:0-2347 GCA_043806375.1 Pseudomonadota bacterium
AAATCTTGATATCTATGGATAGATCAGCAAGCCATGAGAATAACGGGCGGACAGGAGAAGGGCCGGCATCTGGCATCATTTAAGGGACTGGATATACGGCCCACTTCTGATCTGGTGAGGGAGGCTATATTCGATCTCATCGGACAGGATTTCACGGGAGCAAGAGTCCTTGATCTTTTTGCGGGGACCGGAGTGTTGGGGATCGAAGCGCTCAGCCGAGGGGCTTCATGGGTCGTGTTCATCGATCATTCAGGAAAATCCGTGAAACTCATCAAAAAGAATCTATCCCTGTGCGGGATGGACCTCTCGGCTACGACGCTGAAGAGGGATCTGGCCAAGGGGTTGCCATGGAAAAATCCTTTGCTGAAACAAGGGATGGACCTTGTCTTTATTGATCCTCCATACAGAAAGGGACTGATACCTCCCCTCCTGACGGAGCTTTGTGACAAGAAAATCCTTTTATCCTCTTCGGTGGTGGTGGCTGAGTCTTCAAAGACTGAAATGCTGCCGAAGGCGGTAAGAAATCTGGAAATATTCAAGACCAGGACCTATGGGGAAACCAAGATAGATATATTCAAGTGTGAGGATGATGAATGAACAAGAGCGGAAAGGTTGTTATTTATCCCGGGACTTTTGATCCAATAACCAATGGTCATCTGAGTATCCTAACTAGGGCGCTGAAAATATTTGATAAGTTGATCATAGCGATCCTTATCAATCCTCAAAAAGTGGCGCTCTTTTCAATGGATGAGAGGATAGAGATGATAAGGGAGGTCCTCAAGGACCAGCCCAATGTTGAAGTAGACTTTTTTGACGGGCTGCTGGTTGATTATGTAGTGAAAAAGAAGACAAACGTCGTGTTGCGGGGCTTGAGAGCGTTGTCTGACTTCGAATATGAGTTCCAGACAGCTCTCATGAATCGGAAACTGAACAGGGAGGTGCAAACCATCTTCTTGATGACCGATTATAAGTGGTTTTACATCAGCTCCAGTATCATTAAGGAGGCAGCCAGCATGGGGGGCGATATAAGCGGGCTCGTTCCGGCGACGGTCTCCAGGAAGCTGAGGCAGAAATTTAACCGTTAAAAAAGACTTGACACTACCTTTGCCTTAAGACATAGTACTTACTCGAAATTTCCGGGGCCCTAGGCATGTTTAAAACGATGAGATGAGGAAGGGGATCGAAGATGTCGCTGACCAAAGAAAAGATCATTGGTGATATCTACAATAATGTGGGACTCAGCAAGGCTCAGTCGAGAAGCGTCGTGGAAAGACTCTTCGAGATCCTCAAGCAGACCCTTGAAAGCGGAGAAGACCTCCTCATCAGTGGTTTCGGAAAATTCGTGGTAAAGGAAAAGGGGGCCAGGCGGGGAAGAAATCCGCAGACCACAGAAGATCTCCATCTGAGGGCAAGAAGGGTCGTTATTTTCAAGACCTCCGGAGTTCTGCGCAAGGGAATAAACGACAGTTTCAGATCCTCAGAATAAAGGCATCTGCAAAGCCGATATTTTCCAGCCTTTTTTCAATCTCCATAGCCTGCGCAAGCGTGTTTGATTTAGAGACGTGGACCCGATACCACGTCTTCCCCTCCCCGTCCAGAGAGGTCAAGACATCGACATAATCATAAAGGACCTTCAGCCGATCACCTAATCGGAAAGCGTTATCCCTGTTCTGAAAGGCCCCCACCTGAACGGTAAATACCCCGGTATTGAATTCTTTCAGTTCCACAAGAAGGTCGGAGCGCCCCCCAGAATAGTCCCTCGCCAATTCCTTGCCAAGGGCAATGATTTTCACATCCGCCACCCCCGGTCCTATGAGCTCAATCTCCTTTGCAGCGGCGTACGAGAGATCGATATCCCGTCCCTTCACAAAAGGTCCACGGTCAGTGATGGGAACGATGGTATATTTTTGGTTCGAGAGATTTATCACCTTGACCACGGTGTCGAAGGGAAGGATCTTGTGGGCGGCGGTCTTTTGGTGCATGTCATATATTCGTCCGCTGGAGGTGGTTCTTCCATGAAAAGGTTCCCCATACCAGGAGGCCTTGCCGACCTGGACAAAGCCCTCGGCGTCTGACAGGGGGTAATAGCGTTCTCCGAAGACCTCATAATGCTCGAGCGGTTTTCCCGTCTTTGGGACGTGGAGGACGGTTGCCTTGGGGGCAGGTGGCATTTTGACGTAATATTTTTCTCTGGCGCATGAAAACAGAAAAAGCAGGGCAACGCTCATGTACAGGGGAATAATTTTTTTCATTTGCTCAAAGCGATGGATAAGGCGGTGGTTAATCTGGTCACGTCTTTGCTGGATTGTCTCAGCCGCGTGACCAATAATTCGGCCAGGTTCAGAAG
>JAZDGZ010000460.1:0-4264 GCA_043806375.1 Pseudomonadota bacterium
ACATCCTTAGGCAGTTTTTTCCACGAATCCATATTCATCACCACGGAAAATGGATAAACGACCGTATCCGTAATAGTGACGTACTTGCAGTGTTCTGCGAATTTGAAGTCTTTCAAGACCTCAAGCGAGGAGAAAAGGCCCTGGACCACGCCCTTTTGCAAGGCCTCCACCGTCGCGGGCATGGGCATGCCCACCAGGTTGGCCCCCCAGGCCTTGAGGATGTCTCCCGCGCCGCCCGATGCCCTCAGGGACATTCCCTTCAGGTCATTCAGATTCCTCACGGGCTTTCTTGACATGATGTTGGACGTCCCGCAGGCGTACATGGCAAGGACTTTTACTTGGGCAAATTCTTCCGGTTTGTATTTATTATAAAGATCCCACAGGACCAGGCTGGCCACACGCGCATTGGGCAACCCGACAGGAAGACCCAAGGCATTGGTGACCACAAACCTGCCCGGCTGGTAGGCCATGCAAAGGGAACCGATATCAGCCTGGCCTGCAATAACGCCATCCATCATGGTCTTGGCATCCAGCAGGGTACCCCCATGAAAGGCATTGACTAAGACCTTGCCGTTAGTCCGCTTTTCCACTTCCGCCTTCCATCTGTCCAACTGTACGCCCACAAAGGTGGAGGCAGGCGCAAACTGGGCGTAACTCAACTTGATGGGCGCCGCTGAAGCCCCTCCCGGCAGGGACGTTACGACGAATACCGTCGCCACGATAATCGCGGCCGTCAATAATGCTACTCTTTTCATCTTTTGTACCTCCTCATTGATTGAAGCGTTAATCAGTCCTTAATCACCCTGACCCCCGTTTCACCTCCTTTCTCCTCCCCGCGGGTCGTTTGTTGTATGTTGCAGGTTGCAGATGGTTTGTTGTGGGTTGTCTTTTCCAGGTTGTATCTTATAAGTTACGATCCGTCAGTGGCCCGCATCGATTGAGAACGGTTACGGCTGGGAAGCAACAGACCACAAGCCACTTACAACGGGCTTGCTAAAAGATGCTCGGCTCCACGTGCTCCCCGAACACGTCCCTGAAGACATTGGCCATCTCTCCTACCGTGACATAGGCGTTACAGCAGTCAACCAGGTAGGGCATCACATTCTTCTTCTCCGCGGCCGCCTTCTCCAATGCCTTCAGGCCTTCTTTGACAGCCTTGTTGTCCCTGTTTTTCTTCAGTTCTTTGAGTCGCTCGATTTGCAGTTGGGCCGACTCTTCATTATACTCATGGAGTTCCACCTCCATGTCAACGCCTTCGGTATACTTGTTCACCCCGACCTTTGTCACCGTTCCTTCCTGGAGCTTTTTCTCAAAGGCATAGGCCTGACCGGCCACCTCTCGCTGGACATATCCGGAAGAGACCGCCTCAACCATGCCGCCCACCTTGTTCACCTTCTCCATCTCCTCCAGGATCTTTTCCTCCATCTCCTTGGTGATGGTTTCAATAAAATAGGATCCGGCCAGGGGGTCGACCGTATCTCTGAGCCCGATCTCGTCCATGAGGATCTGGAAGGTCCTGAGGGACAGGAGGGCCGCCCTTTCCGTAGGGATGGTATAGGCCTCATCAAAGCAGCAGAGGGCGGTGGTCTGGGCGCCTGACAGGGCGGCCGCAAGCGCATAGTAGGCGCCCCGCATGATGTTGTTCTCAGGCTGCTGCTTCGTCATGCCGGAGCCTCCCCCGCCAAAGAGACCCCGAAGAAAAAGGGCCTTTTTGTCCTGAACGCCGTATCTCTCCCTGAGGAGTCTCGCCCAGAGTTTCCTGGCCGCCCTGAACTTGGCTACCGTCTCCCAGAGGTTCCCGAAGATGTTCAGGTTGAAAGAGAAGCTTCCTACAAAATCCTCGGCCTTGTAGCCCCGGGCCACCACATTGTCGATGTATGCGAAGGCGATCATGAAGGCATAGGAGATCTCCTGGGCAGGGGTGCACCCCGATTCCCGAATGTGATAGCCGCAGACTGAAACCGGGTTGCATTTGGGCAACTCTTTCATGGCATACTCGATCGTATCCCCGATCAACCGCACCGCAGGCTCCACGGGATAGATCCAGGCCCCTCTTCCGATCATCTCCTTGAGAATATCATTCTGAGGTGTCGCGGAAATCTCGTCCTTCTTATACCCGAATTTTTCCGCCACCGATTGATACATGGCCAGCATCACCGAGGCGATCGCGTTGATCGTGAGACCGCTTCCGATTCGATTCAACTGGATATCCTTGAAGGCAATCTCAAAATCCCTCAGAGAATCCACGGCCATGCCCACACGTCCCACCTCCCCCTCTGCCATGGGGTCGTCGGAGTCGTAGCCCATCTGGGTGGGCAGATCAAAGGCCACATTCAGGCCCGTCTGGCCGTGAGAAATCATCAGTTTGAATCGTTCGTTCGTCTCCTCAGGCGTTCCAAATCCTGTGTATTGTCGCGTCGTCCAGCTACGGCTTCGATACCCAAGGGGATGAATGCTGCGGGTGAAAGGAAACTCTCCGGGAGCACCCAGATCCTTATCGTAGTCAAACCCCACCCTCTCAAGATCCTCTGGCGTATATGCCGTCTTGACTTTTATGCCCGACTCGAGGATGACCTCCTTGATGGCATCTTTCTCATCTTTAATATAAGTGGCTACTCCCATGATGACCTCTTCTGTTAATTTTCAATAGATTCTCATATGTTCCATCTGAGAGATTATCTCTCACTATTCATAGCAAACTGCTTTTACAATTCATTTCAGAGTTGGAAGCCAGGAGTCAGGAGCCAGAATCCAGAATGAGAAGCTCTTCAGGGATGTTCTTCTGGCTCCTGACTCCTGGATGCTGGATTCTCTGAATTGCTAAACCAAAAATATCCTTGGCTAGTGGTTACTCAATGGCGCGAGTCTGCTCCCCCATCTGCATCCGGCTCAACCGGTGAAAGATTAATGGTTCACGTTTTGTTGGATAAACGCTACTATCTCATCGAAATGGGTCCCTCCGGGAAAGACCCCGCCGACCCCCATCTCCTTAAGAAGGGCGATATCCTTGTTGGGAATCACCCCGCCCACGAGAATCAATTTGTCCTCTATCCCCTCTTTCTTCACCAGATCCGTCAACTTCCTGCAAATGGGGATATGGGCTCCTGACATGATGGACAGGCCGATCACATCCACGTCCTCCTGAACGGCCTGTTTCACAATACTGGAAACCGTCTGATGCAGACCGGTGTATATGACTTCCATCCCGGCTTCCTTTAACGCTAAAGCCACAACCTTGGCCCCTCGATCATGGCCATCCAGTCCAGGTTTTGCCACGAGTGCCCTGATCTTTCTTGCCGACATCATCTTACTCCGCTCCCTTGACTTAAATGTCTACTTTCCAAGGCTCTCCAATATGATCGCCTGGCCCCTCAGAATATGTTCCGCTACAAGCCTCTCCACCCCTTCAACATCTCTCTTTTTCATAGCCGCCAGCATTTGGCGGTGATCCTCATTGCTGATTCGAGCCCTCCCTGGCTCATAAAGGAGGATTTTTCTGAAGCGGTAAATCTGATCCCGAAGATCTTCGATCATCTTGATCAGCCTGGGGCTTTGACTCATGGCGTAGAGCAAGTTGTGAAATTCGGTGTTTATCTTGGGCAGGCTATCCATCTGCCCCCCTTCGAGGCAGTGCTGGAATTCCTCTATCTTTTTCTCCAGTGCATGGAGTTCTTCGTCCTCGTGTTTGACTGCCGCGAGTCTGGCGGCATAGCTCTCCAGCACGCACCTTATGCCGAAGGTCTCCTCGATGTCCGCCAGGGTGGGACGAAACACGGTGAAACCGCCCCTGCCAAGACGCTCCAGCAACCCTTCACGCTCCAGCTTGTGAATCGCCTCCCTGACCGGGGTCCTGCTGATGCCCAGGGCGCCGGCAACGCGGCTTTCCACGAGTCGTTCTCCGGGCGGCAGGTCTCCACGGATAATCGCGTGTTTCAGCTTTTCATAGACATGCTGGCCCAAGGACTTTCTGCCCGGGAGCGAACCCAAGAAAGAAGAGTCCAGGGCCTTTACAACTGTCTCATGTCCCATCCGCATCCCCACGAAACTATAGCCCCACCCATCGAGCGATGTTTTGAAGGAGGACCTCATGGGTCCCGCCGCCGTAAAGCAAGAAACGGTTGTCCCGGAAGTAGCGTTGGGCCGTATACTCCATGGAGTAGGCGTAGGCCCCGAAGATCCGGGTCGCGTAATCGCCTGCCTTGCAGGCGGTTTCGGTAGAAAAGTACTTGGCCATCGAGGCCTCGGTCAAACAGGAAATCTTGTC